>MZXQ01000057.1:7593-19635 GCA_002926195.1 Candidatus Methanomarinus sp. HR1
TTTTCTAGAATATTACCACATTCATCCATGAAAAAAGAACCTCCGCATTTCGCAAAATTAACCCAGACTCCACCATTGGACTTTACTGGATCTGATGTAATAATATCCTCCATCCACAAACCATAATGGTTTTTTGAGCGTCCATCTACATCTCCGGCAATTCCTAACATGAAATTAAAATCTAAATTCTTTATGTCTATTGATCCTCCGGCATGGAAATCCTTGCAAATCAAACAGCCTATTTTTCCCAATGGATGATCTATATCAAAAGTATAAGGACTGTCTCCATATGAGCCACAGTTTATTTCAGTTTTTGATCCATAGTGTTTATTATATATAAAACCAAGCTCACCATCCGGTTTTATCATAATTCCACTGTTATACGGCTTATTCGGATCATCGGATTTGACATAGTCACCATAATATATCCACACATTATTTTCCTTCGCATATTGAGCCATTCGACAATAGACCGGCGATTCATCTGGATCAATCGAAGGGATTTCTTCTGCTAAAACCGGTCTTGGAGCACAGTCATATGTACAAAAAGCTGTTTCTGAAAAAATAATCATATCTGAGCTATTGGCTATAGCCTCATTTGCCATATTTGTCAAAGCCCACTCCATATCAGCTATTTTACAGGATATAGTAGACGCAGATGACGCAGGCTGCTGACAGAATGCTACTTTAAATATATTATTATTGTTATTCTGATTCTCAAGGAGAATAATATCACTGTACGATCCGCTATTTGATACTACAGTGTATTGATTATAAGATGGTGTCTGGAAATTAATTGGATTGACTGTTTTTATATAGGGTATAAAATATCCAGATGAGCTGCTGGCGACATTACTTAGCATAAAAAAAAGGATTGTAAATGATAATATTACTATGATGATATATCGTTTCATAATTAACCTCAATTATACCGATAGTTCTTATGATGTTGAATTAGTTGATTACAATTCTGCATAGGTTGTATCTCGTTACTAATATATATGTTGTGTATTTTTTAATATTATTTCTTATTAAAACCTTTTCATGCTTCTTGCTTCATGCATAAGCATTCACTCATAAGTGTTTGTTTAGTTCTATTTTTATACCATATATATTTTTTTAATATATCTCAAGTAAATACGAGAATTAGAGAGGATTTTGTTATTCTTTACTTTGCGTACTTAGTAGGCTTTGTAGTATTTTTTTTCAAATAAATAGAATCTATCAACAGCAGTCCAGTTTATTTCTTATCTCCAATAAACTTAAGTAATAATAAACAAATATAACTATAATTAAATTATAATTAAATATATTAAGAACAAAATCCTAGCTAGCGCTCGGATTTTATTGCCTGAGGCTCTCGAAAGAGCCGAAGATTAGAAGATTCGTAAAATCTTCCCCTGAGGCTCTCGAAAGAGCCGAAGATTAGAAAATGTGAACGGGGTGAGCATTTTCGATATATCAAGTTATACTTGATATACTATTAAAAAACAGAACCCTGTCTTTATAAGAATAACATGGAGGAATAATTATAGGAAAATTTTTAGATATCTGGCAAAATGTTATAAAAACACCAAATGAATTCTTTGAAAATATGCCAAAAGAAGGCGGTTTTGCAGAACCTGTAACATTTGCATTTATCAATTATATGATTCTTGGTATCGGCCTATTTATACTAAGTACTGTTGGTAATATAATCTTACTTATAATTGGCACTGATACTAATTCCGTTCTTTTTACTATAATATTTTATTTTTTTATATGTATTATCTTTATTCCGTTATTTGCCGTGATCGGACTCTTTATTTTGGGTGCTATTTACCAATTTTTATTCAAGTACCTTGACGGTACAGGTACCTATGAAGGTACAGTCAGGATAGTTTCGTATTCCAGTGCTGTTGTTTTGGTTGTATGGATACCCATATTAGGGTGGCTTTTCGCTCTTTACCAGATATATCTTATCATCATTGGAGGAACATTTGTTCACGGCCTGACCACTTCAAGATCAGCCATCGCAGTATTGATCCCTATGGTAATAATTCCACTGGTTATGATGTTGCTAAGCATTGTGCTTTCGACTCTGATTGTTTTGATATTCTAAATGGGTTAGTGTTAATGTCAACCTGATCCTATCAATTTTTTTTTCTATAGAACAAAAAACAGCAACTATTTTATCCTTCCACATCCATTAGAGCTATCTATGAAGTTGTATAAAGATTATGATGACCTGCCCAAGATCAAACTTCCTCTTGGACAGGAAGTGTTTATCAGCGACAGTACTATCAGGGACGGTTCCCAGATGCCTGGTATTGTGATGTCAAAGAAACAGAAAATGCAGATATTTGAATTTCTCCATAAAATAGGAATAGAAAAACTTGAATCCTTCGTTTTCAATCCCAGGGATAAAGAATCAGTCAAAGAAATGCTAAAAAAAGGATATGAATACCCTGAGGTTACAGGGTGGGCCAGGGCTAACCCGGCAGATATTGATCTGATACTTGAAGCAGATGGGATTAAAGAGACAGGGATATTGATGTCAGTATCTGACTCCCATATTATTGATAAAATGGGACTACCTGATAGAAATGCTGCCGAAGAAAAGTATATTGATGCAATACAGTATGCAGTCGACCATGGATTGCAGACTCGGGCCCATATTGAGGATATGACCCGGGCTGATAACCATGGTTTTGTATATCCTCTTATTAAGAAGATCATTGGGATAGACCCGGATTGTACTATCAGGTTATGTGATACGCTTGGCATGGGAATTCCATTTTTATCAGTAGAAGAACCATATGGCATTCCACAGATCGTACAACATTTAAAAAATGAAATCGGAGTTAAGAACATCGAGACCCATATTCACGATGATTTCGGATTAGGAGTGGCTAACACACTGGCAGGTTACTGGTATGGCGCTAACTGGTCAAGCCTGACCTTCCTTGGAATAGGTGAGCGTGCCGGAAATACTGAAATGGAAAAGATACTATTGTTCCTGCAACAGAGAGTTGAAGGATTTGATAAATACAATCTAAAAGCAGTTACTGAATTTGCCAGACTTGTAGAAAGTGAGCTTGGTATCAGGGTTCCCAGAAATAAGGCAGTAGTAGGCAAGAATATTTTTGCTCATGAGAGTGGTATCCATACTGCTGGTGTCATTAAAAATCCATTTACCTATGAGGCATATCCACCTGAGATAGTAGGTGGGAAACGTCAATTGTTGATCGGTGATTCCTCGGGACTTGAAGTACTCAGACATAAAGTAGAAGAAACCCTCAATGAACTGATAAAGGTCAAGACTAAAGTAATGAAACGGGATCCAAGACTCAAAGCCATCCAGGCTGATATTCAAAGACTCTATGAAAAAGAGCTAAGAATATCATGCATCTCTGATGAAGAGATCAGAGGATATGTTGAGAAGTACTTTATGTTTGAGCCAATTGTGGAAGCTGAAACCCATGAGCATTATAGTCTATAGAGATTGACTTAAATTTACTTCAAATCTGCAATAATAGCATCAGTCATCTGGCTGAGCTTTGCATTGCCGCCCATATCATACGTAGTATGTTCGCCTTTGAAAATAACCCGTTCAACAGCATCAAATATTGCTTTTGACGGGTCTTTTTCACCTAAATAATCCAGCATCCAGGCCCCGGCAAGTATAGTCGCAGTTGGATTCACTTTATCCTGATGAGCATATTTTGGTGCTGAACCATGTGCAGGTTCGAACATGGCAAAATCATCACCAATATTAGCAGAATATATCAGTCCTATACTGCCTACCAGTGCACTGCACTCCTCACTGATCACGTCCATGAACAGATTCGTGGACAGCAGGATGGAATGATCGAATATCTGGGGATTCTTGATCAACTGCTGTGCAATATTGTCAATATGATATTCCCATACATCAATATCAGGATAGTCCTTAGAGACTTTTTCCACTTCTTCTAAGAAAGTGCCGCAGGTCAGTTTTAAAATATTGCTCTTATGTATCGGGACTATAGTCTTCCAGCCCCTGCTCTTTGCTTCTTCAAATGCATATTTGGCAATACGATTGCTCTGACTTCGAGTGATCCTTCGAATTGCAATGTAAACATCATCTGTAAGTTGCAGCTCTTTACCTACATACAGCCCTTCCGTGCCTTCCCTGACACAAACAAGGTCAACATCACCTAACGGTTTTTTTGTGTTGGGAAACGTCTTTATCGGTCGCACATTAGCATATAGGTTATATCTCTGCCTGATAGATACTGCCACGCTTTTGGGTGAGCCTGCACCGCCGGGAGTTGTGGTGGGACCTTTAAAGCATGCATCCGCACTATCAAGTAAATTCCATGTTTCTTCAGGGATAAGGGAATCGCCTCCATGAGCTTCCCACCAGGTTGCACCAGCTTCGCATTGAATGAACTCTACATTAGTACCGGCGGCATTAGTAACTGCGATCATTGCATCTACCAGTTCAGGTCCAACACCGTCTCCTTTGATCACTACTGCTTTTTTATTCATATTGTTTCACATCATAGTTTGATTTGAATGGTTTTTGTATTATAGGAGTAATTCTATTTGTATGTTATTAGATAAAGTATTGGATAGTAAAAGAAGGATCCATCTAAAAGCATCAGCACCAAACAATTTTATAGTTTATGTTAACAAAAATTTATTTATACTATTATGCTCATTAATTATTAGGTGTTATTATGAATAAAATCATTTCAATTTTATTACTTATATCAGTTATTTTAATATCAGGGTGCGTATCTGAGAAAGAACCCGTAGATCCTAATAATGTTATTGTGAAAGTAGAGCCGATAATTATTAAGGAATTTCAGGAACAATCCGTACCGATCATTATAGTCAATAATGCTACTGAACCTATTGATTCTGTATCGGTGGCCTTATTTAATCCATTAACAGTAGTTGATAGTGAAAGAGTAAATATTCCTGCAAAAAATGATAAAACAGAGATGGTATCTATATCAGTAATGGTCAAAGCTCCGGGTTTCATGCCAGAAACAAATATATCAACGCTGAGATTATCATATGCTTCCGGAATGGATAGCAAGGGAAATCCCGTGATCAGTACAAAGTCAGTCCCGGTTCAGACTACTATCCTCCCTGATGCAAAACTCCATGATGTAGGTTTTGTAAAAAATATGGAACATTTACTTGATTCCAAAATGACAACATGGGAGCTTCACAAAGGTGACAATTTTACCATATCTTTCTATGTTAAAAATGAAGGACAGACAACGATAGATGAAGAAACTCTAACTGTAAAATATATTGTTGCTAATGATAGAATAGGCGGTAACGGTACTTTTACTATAAAACAAGCAATGGCAAAGGGTGGTACATCCTATACACAGGGATTTGAAGTCCCAATCAAAGAAGATGCACCAAATGGTGAGACCGATGTTTATATAACCTTGTTAAAGGATGAAAATATCCTGGATACTCAGACATTGACTCTTAAAGTAGTACTTTAATATGTGATCAAAATGAGAAAAAAGTATCTTATGTATTGTATTTTCATTGGCAGTCTACTTATTCTTAGTGGCTGCCTCCAGGAAAATAATGAGATATATTTATCTGATGTAGATGTGATGTCTGACTCAAAAGATGACGAGATTGAGCTGAAAGTAATTTCATATATTCGGAATGACCAGAATACTGATAGTGAATCCCTTTCTATTGAAGTAAAGGCAATTTATCTTTCCAGTAATCTGGTTACAACCATTGAAGATGTTGATATAGGATATGTTAAAAAAAATTCACAAACTCACAATACTGTTTCGCTAATAATTCCCAATACTGGTAAATACGAGATCGAAGTACTGCTTTTAGAAAATGGAATGGTTTTAGATGAATACCATACTCATGTAGAAGTACAAGAAAAACTTAATGCTGGTCAGCCAGCAGATATAGTGCTTACTGACATGACGCTTGATGTCAAGCAGTATGTTGATAGAGCATCAAATGTTGTAGTGGATATCTCTCCGGGAATATATAATCAGGGTGGTGATTCTGAGCCTCTGACCATGGAAGTTACAGCAAGTGTTGATCCGTATAAACACTATATCGAGAGTGATGATCTTGGTATTGTCAAAGGATCGAATCATATTAGAGGTAATGTGCGTATGATCCTTCCGAAAAATAGTAAATACTCTTTTACTGTAGTTGTAAAAGAAAATGGAAATACCGTTTACACAGGGGTCGTTGATGAAGAAATTGAACTAAAACAAATAAAAATTAACACACCTTTGGTCTATAAAATTATAAAAGAAGGGACACCGCCAGTTGAAGAGGAACCAGGGTTCCATGGATTGATCGCCTTTATTAGTATCTTATTAATATACATTATTATCAGAAGGACGAAGATTTAGCGACGTTGTACCTACTACTTGAAAATCCGAGTCAGCAAGGATTCTTAGACATTAATTCACTCAACGCTACTGCAGAATACCCTACCCTGTTCAGATGTTCTGCCATCTTAAGAGGCCTATGACCATCGGGATGATATATTAGAGTAACCTCTGGCTGTAATTCCTTTACCATATTCATAAGGCCTACCACATCTATGTGATCACTGATATTAATGGCTGGATAATAATAATCCTGTCTGCCTGTTAGCACATATTTTTTCATGCTACCAGGAAGTTTATTCAGGTCCCATGGTGGTACTATGGTAATGGCACTGTGTCCTGCGTTATATTCAAGTATCTCTTTTAATGGACCGCAATCGCACATTAAGCCTTTTGTCAATCTATAGCTCATACTGTCCATTGATATTTCATCCCACCAGCCTGATTGCCTGATAATATCTACTGCACGCTGCGCTTTACCAAAGGCGTATGCTCCCAGTGCAATATTATTTTCCAGTACATGCTCAAGTCCGGCTATATCATCCTCAAAGTAACATGACGGGTCACCAGGATCGCCATAATTTGCTTCAGTTACTAAAAGATCGCATTCTGGTAAATGTGAGAAATCCTTTAGATCCCCTGTCACCACAACAGTAGTACCACTACTGTTCTCCCATGAAAAGGCACATGCACCGATAGTATGATGCGTCGGATGTGTAGATACTTCCACTCCATTGATATCAATAGTATCCCCAATCTCAAAAGTGTGGCCCTTATATTCTTTATTGAAACGCATTTCCAGTGCTATGGCAGTCTCTTTAGAGCATACGGAATCAGGTGAAAGCATTGCTGATTTACCATGATGATCCGAATGGGCATGAGTGATCAGGTAAGCATCAGGTATAACAGGATCATTCTTGAATGAACGGGTGGTATCTACAGCAAAAAGGTGATCGTCGAAAGATAATACTGTATGTGGGCGGTAATTACCCCGCTTTGTAGTTAGTCGAATTGGCTCTATACCAAGTTCCCGGAACATACTATGTTCCATTGTATTCACCCTGAATAAAAAATACTGTTCTAGTATCTACTTAAGTGCTTCATTAAGGTCAGCTTCCAGTACATTGGACTTGGTAACCCCTACATATTTTTTAAAGATCTTCCCATCCTTTTCTATCAATAAAGTAGGTATAGCCTGAATTCCATATTTGGCAGACATTTCCATATCCTTGTCTGCGTCGATCTTCTTGAATTCTACTGAACCTGCAAACTTCTTCTCAAGTTCCTCAATAATCGGATCCTGCATTTTGCACGGTCCGCACCATTCTGTATAAAAGTCCATAAATATTACATCACTCATAATTATTCACGTTTTCATTTAGGTATGGTAAAGTATGTAACCCTTTCGGAGTATTATTTCTGCTAAGTATGTGTGGTGTATCCAATAATATCAGCAGGATATTACTGGTATTCACATAAAATCCGCCAGTCCTAATTGTTTTGACACATCACTTTCAAACAACGACTTAATATCAAGGTCAATAAGTTCAAGCCTCTGTTTGGTATAATTACTTACTTGATACTCTTCTGCGATCTTAAGTGATATATTCATATATTTCTTGACCGAGCCTTCATGGACAGTAAGCACGATCTTGCCACCGCATCTGGTGCATTTCCCGCTAAGTGGCGTTCGCCTGAATATCGTATTACATTTCACACACCTGACCTTCTGTCTGGAGAATGCTCTTAAGTTTCCTATTAGGTCAGGTAAAAAATGAGATGTAATGACCCTTTCAGCTACGTCCTGTTCATCCACAGCCCTGATCTTTCGGGCAAGGTCAAGCTGGGATGACAGTTTATCTACCATTGTGTCCAGGGTCTTATAAGCACTATTTATAGGTCCCATAGCGATATCGGATACGTCATGAGTAAAGCCCCAATCTTCATACTGTCCGGGTGTATCCAATCTACTGCTTACAGTATCCATTATATCTTCCACGTCTTTAGGGTTGGTATAACGTAATGTAGCCTCATAGAACTCAAGCGGATATCTGCGCAATAGATCAATATTATGAGCTTCTTTGTCTACTTCATTAGGATCTATGCGTGTGGAAAGTACCAGCGGTGCATCCATCTGGCCCCCACGTTTATCAGGAAGATATGAACGCGAAAAATTTACCAGACCATCCATTAACAGCATAATACAATCTTCATCCCCATCACAGTTACGCCGCTTGGCAGCATGAAAAAATGGATGGGCCCAGCCTACTGAAGCCCTGGTAAAACCTATTATCCGACCCAGTACACCGGCAGATGTATGAGGTGCCAGTCCTATGACCAGTGTACCTACCAGGTCATCTGTTGAAGTGGCATTGTAGTAGGAAGAAAGATCGTAATATTTCACCAGCAGATCATCAATGAAACAGGCAGCTTTGAGCATATATTCAGCACAGTGGTGGGATATTACGATATCCTGTACTTTTAATTCTACTACCTGATCACTTTCTTTAAGTTCTGCCCCGTTCATGTCAGTAGTGTATCCTAGCCGGTGCATGGTTTCGATTGTCACACCTATCTCATCAGGTCTGATGTGTGTTAAGGGTAGATCGGACATGTCATAGCGAACAGTCCCGTCCTTGAAAGTTATCACTTTATGCATGGCCCGCAGTATTCCCTTTTCAAGTGGTTCAGGTGTCTTTTGACCTGATATCAGTCCTTGTACACCTTTACAACTATCAAGATCATCCCTCACATTAAGTTTCTTAATGGCTCTTTTATATTCCTCTTTAATATTAATAGTCAAATTACCTGCTGATGTTGTTTTGTTACCGCATTTCGGACATTCGGGCTTATTGATATCAATATTACATACCGGACAGTGCAGTTTGGGCAGGGTATGACCTCCGCAATCCGGGCAGAAGTTACTGAATGTGAGTGCTCCGCATCTTGTACATGCTCTTACTGCGATTTCTGTACTGAATGTACCTACACTTTCTTTTAATGACCTGGAATAACTCCTGGCATCCAGGATAGACCGGGTACGTCCTCCTGCTTCGCCTACAGGGAACAATACATTAGGAGCGGGTTTCATTTCCCGCCTATCAGATTTCTCAGGTCTTCCCATACGAGAGCCGATACGATAAGGTGCCCGTGCCCTTATGGTTAAAGCACTGAGATGATTTACCAGTTCCAGTGGTTCAGGGAACTCCTCCGTGGATGCATGTCTTATTTGATGCAGCGAACCGTCAAGACCCAGGCACCTGATCAATGGACTTGCCTGGCTTATATGGATCTTATCTTCATGGACCATGTGTTGAACAAGAAGAGTTTCAAGAATGTTCTTTATGTTATTATCAATCGGAAGTGTTAGTTCATCTTCGTTGTATGTACCTTTGTCTGCAATATAACCGGAAAGGATGAGAATGTCCTTTGAGGATATATCATGCCATAAATAGGTATATTTAGGGTGAAGCGGGACATGGAATGTATCGCATAGTTCAAGTGCAATGGCACTGGACGGGTCACTTAGTTCCGATTGTTGGTAGGGAATCTCTTTATCTTCTTTTTTGGCATATACCTCCACTTCCTGTATCCACCATTCAAAACAATAAGAAGACGGAAACAGGGTATGGTTGTTCTCAAGAAAATCTCCGTAGTTAATCAGCAATTCTCCGATATCCAGTATACTTGAGAAAGAACCTTTGACTTTTACGGCCTCGTCAACGGTATCTACTCTTATGACCGTACCATTGAACAGACGTATGGTAGGTCCTTCCAGACTGTCTACAGGTGCTATACCTAAAGCCTTGCCAGGTCTTTCTACTTTCACCTGGGTTCCCGGTGCAAGGAATTCGTTCATTACTATCATAGATGCAGGACTTACACCACCACCCGCAAAGCCAGTGTTCCGGCTTCGACCGTACCTGAGTCTGAAGCCGCCTGGCCTGGATGGATATGAGAATACGGGTCTACCTGCGATAAGGTCGTCAAGGTACTTGGATTTGGGTTTTATCTTTTCCTTTTCGTTTTCATTTTCGTTTTCATTTTCCTGGTCATCCTGTTTGGTGATACCTGCAATGAACCTGTCAAGCCAGTCCCAGCCTTCCAGATCAAGATTTTTCACATGTTTTTTTACTTTAGGTGCTTTAAGTGCCAGACCTTCGGCCATTACCAGGCACATTCCGCCCCTGACCCTGTTCGTAGGGATCCTTGCCAGGTCCCTGTGTCCTTCTACCTCTGCTTCTTCGGTTGGTTCTCCATCTATACATATAGCACAGTTCTCTATGATCAGCCGTATCTCATCTTCACTGGGAGTATACTGAAGGTTGGCTACTCGTCTGTATAACTGTACTTCTTCCACATACCGCTCTACTTCTTCATGACTGGGTTTGTATCTGTCAATACCCAGATTCATCCTGATAAAATCAGCTACAAGGACAGAGAGTGCCTGTGCAGTACCGCCAGCGCTTCGGATGGGGCCTGCATAATATATCCTGATAAAATCCGAGCCATCAGGATTTGTTTCTATATCTACCCGGTCGATACCTTCTATCGGTGCAGCTACTACGCCTTCGGTTAATACTGCCATAGCTACCCTGACTGCTGCATCTACTGCCTGGGTACGGGAGTTGAAGGGATATATTTTACCGGCAGCCACATCTACTCCTATCTGAAGGGCTGCGACTTCCCTGTTCATTGTTTTTTCAAGTTCTCTTAAGCGTTGTGCTACGCCTTCAATACCTATTAGTTTCTCCACTCTATCAGCCAGGTCTTTGGCAAGAGGGATCTCAACATAATCTTGAGGGTCAAATCCTTTGCTTCTGGCATCTCTGGCAATGGTAATGGCAGATTGCAGTTTATCTTCAAGATCATTGAAGTATTCAACCATTGATCTACTTAGTGCAACTTCTTTCATAAGTACTCTATTCTTTGATCTTTTTCACATATTTTACCCACTGACGGGCATCCTTTACTCTGTCTTTTGTGCTTACTATATCGAAATCGTGATGTTTGATCTTACCATCTTCTAAGTCTTTTAAGTCCATTATTGCCCGTAATAATCCTGCTGCTTCCTCAAAGAGGCGTTTTGCCTGTTCGTGTGTAAGCTCGGTCTTCTCAAGACGCTCTTCATCAACTTCTTCTTTGTGTTCTAACAAATGGATCAGGTCATGGACCCACTGTCGTTCAGGTTCGGTAAGTGAGTCCTTATTGATCAGTTTCCAGATAATGTCGTGTAGTTGTATGGTTTTTCCATCTGTTGTGATCTCGTCAGGTATTGGTTCCCCTACCCATACAAGGTATCGCTGAAGGCCGAAGAGGAAGTGTTTCCGGTCTTTTTCTGATATAAGATTGTCGATGTCATGTTCCATGAATGTTCACTGGATTTCATTCATCGTTATAAAATAAATAGATATCGCTGGGTAGAAACTGCTCGCTATCGCTCGCAGTTTCTTGAGAGGTTGTGGAGTATAGTGGTGGTATACCCTATTGTTTGGAGTGTCTCTTCCAACGAATGTAAAAGTACGAAGGTTCCAATGATTTTTTCAGTAATATGATAATGTTTTGACTCTGTCATGAAATACCAGATCCTTTTTTTCAATAATCTGTGTAAATCTGTGTTAATACGTGTCTGAAAAAAACAGATAATTTTTTAGGCTCTTCCTGTGTTTCAAGT
>MZXQ01000257.1 GCA_002926195.1 Candidatus Methanomarinus sp. HR1
ATTAGCAAACCAAACCGTTTGTTGTGGGAAAGCGATCTCGATTCCGTTTTCTTCCAGACCTTTCTTTATCTTCCACAACATCTCCATTTTAAGATCGTACCACTCAATAGGAGGTGCCCAGATCCTCACAATGATATTGACAGCGTTGTCTCCGAGATTATCAACAAAAACTGTTGCAGATGGATTTTTAAGGGCAATAGGATGCTCTTCGATCAGGTCTTTGATTATCTCAATAGCCTCATCAGCATCATCGCTGTACCGTATTCCAACAACATACTCAAATCTTCTTGCAGTATTGGCAACATAATTTGTTATCTTATTGGTAAATACCTTCTCATTTGGTATCCTGACATACAATCCTTCATAGGTTCTAATTATTGTCGAGACTGTGTGAATGTCTTCTACAAATCCTGAAGTTCCATCGATATTTACCTGATCGCCGATCTTAATAGGTCTCTCGATCATCAGGAAAAGCCCGGAAACCAGGTTGCCTACTATACTCTGGGTTGCAAAACCTATCACTATGCCAATTATACCCCCTGCAACGAGCAAACCTGACAGCTCAATCCCAAGACGTTGAATGGAAAATAATACAGCAATGACAATAATCGAGTAGTAAATTACTTTAATTACTATCTCCATAATGTCTCTGCTCATCCTATCCTTAAGAGATCTTCTTAGGTAGATTACTACTACTCTGGCTATTAAGATCGCAATTATTAGAAATACTACAATCTCAAGAAGGTCGAAACCGGTGACGTTTCCATAAATAACTCTATCAAGGATCATATACCTTCTTCCATAAGAAACTTTGTTGCTATCATAGGAATCTTTCTTGAGATATAAAGTTCTAAGGACCTCTTCATCCCTTTCTTAAGATGAGAGCCAACAAAACTGGTTTCTGCGATCTTCTTGCTCAAAATCCTCATATTCGCTTTCATAGAGACCATATCATCACTGTAGTAAATCTTCATTCCATATGCATTAAATACTGCCTTTGTTACTTCTACCCACCTCATGGTTGTGTTTCTCATGCTAAGTTCTATTCCACCTTCGTAAATTGGATTTATATCAGGCATTGTGGAATAAACACCACTCTTCCAGTACTTGCATATAACACCACTTTTAACAGAACCATATAGAGTAAACTTCTGCTTAGCCAGGGTGAGAATATCAATGATCTGATAATCCTTCTTTCCATGCACGAAAATACCGATCTCGATTGGAAATGTTATAAAGATTTTTTTATTTGTAATTGGTTCGATAAAAATCGGCTTTTCAAACTCTATAAGGAGATATGGAGTCAGCTCTTTGGGCATGTTCAATGGCTCAATAGGATTAATAAGGACTTTGCTGTTACTTGACAGAAAAATATTCTCAACTTCCTCATCCACACACTTTCTTCTATAAAGGAGACCTCCTCGATCCATCTCAATAGAAAAAGAGATTCCTTCATGGACGATTCTTAAAGGAACATCATGTAAGCCGAAAATGCCGGATTCTTTCATTCTTTATCTGTCCCTCACTGAAAATCCCTCGATGATAGCATTGTATATCTTTCTTCTCAGTGTTATAATTATTTCTTTCTTCACCTTTAATTTCTTCTGATCAAAACAATCTTCGTTCAGATAGAGCTTACGATTGATCTCTATCTGAATCCAGGGGATCCCATCCGCCGCAGCTTT
>MZXQ01000256.1:0-6472 GCA_002926195.1 Candidatus Methanomarinus sp. HR1
ATAGGATATTCAACTGTTTATGTGGTTCCCTTCTTTATTGGAAAGGCATTTCTTATTATGATAGCGATATGTGTGAGCATACATATCCTTTCATTCCCTACATCGAAACCAAATGTGGGGTAAATATACGGTTTTTCGCAATAAACCTACATTTTGTAGGGCAATTTAATACTATACCTAACAACTAATTAAATAATAAAGAAAAGGAGGTGTACTATCATAAGTTGTAAATGCAACGGAGAATGCGTTCATTGTAAGTGCAAAGAACGTGCCATAAGCGAAAATGATGATAATGACGAGCAAAATAGTCCCTTTGTATACACACATGCATAACATATTGGAGTAGATTATTTATCTACCTAATGATTATTAGTAATCGTATACCAGAAATGCCAAACTGCACAGCAGAATTGTCTAGAACAAAATCCTCCCTTCAGTTGGATTTTCTTGACTGAGGCNGCTCTCGAAAGAGCCGAAGTATTAAAAATAGCAAATACAATATTATTCATAATTGGAGGAGTGGGGAATAAATACAATCTCCTCATTTTTTTAAAAAGTGGGAAAAATGGATCTATGAAATCTATAAAACTTTATATACTATATTGAACTGAAAATCTCTTTGAATAACATGATGCGAATTAATATGCAACATTCAGCAAAATTAATCGATTTTTTTGATGAGATATCAAATGAAATATCAACAGACATTATTGATAAAGTTCTTGCTGGAAAGGTAAATTTTAATGATGCACTAATACTGCTTGAATGTGATCCTGCTACTATCTTCAAATTTGCGGATCAATTAAAAAGCATCCTGGTAGGCAATACGGTCACCTATATTGTTAACCGGAACATCAATTTTTCAGATCAATGTATTGGAACATGCCGGTTCTGTGCTTTTAAGGACCATCTGGGATTCAGGCTTACTATTGATGAGATCATGGATAAGACAACAATGGCCGTCCAAAATGGTGCCAGAGAAGTCTGTATCCAGGGTGCATTAATGGATGATATGTACCTTGAGGACTATTGCAATATTCTTACAACAATCAAATCACCATTCCCGCAGTTGCACATTCATGCTTTTTCTCCTATGGAAGTGTTTCATATGGCACGAAATAGTAATACTGGTATCAAAGAAACCCTGGAGATACTGAAGAACTCAGGTCTCGATACCATGCCTGGTACGGCTGCTGAGATACTGTCTGATAGGGTGCGCAGGATTATCTGCCCTGATAAACTCACTACACAGCAGTGGCTGGACGTAGTAGAAACCGCTCACCGTACTGGTATACGTACTACTGCAACCATAATGTATGGCTCCATAGAGACACTGGAAGAGCGGATAGAGCATATACTACTGATAAGGGACCTACAGCTTAAGACCGGCGGATTTACTGAATTTGTACCTCTGCCTTTTATGCCGGATAATAATCCTCTGGGCAAGCAGCTAAAAGAAGAAGGGTGTTATGCTACAACAGGGATAGAGGACTTGATGTTACATGCTATGGCCAGGATACTGCTGTTCCCACATGTCAAAAATATCCAGGCCAGTTGGGTGAAACTTGGCAAGAAACTGGCACAGTATGCTCTGTTCTGCGGTGCTAATGATCTTGGCGGTACATTAATGGAAGAGAAGATATCAAAAAGCGCTGGTGCACTTAATGGTGAGTATATGACAGTTGAGGAATTTGAGTGGATCATCAGGGGTGCCGGGCGAGAACCTGTGCAAAGGGATACTTTGTACAGACAATTATTAAAATGATCTCAACAATGGATGCTATTCTAATACAATCGCCTCCGGAGCATATTCCCATGGCCTTTTTTTTTGCCATTCCTCAATCCACTCCTCTGGCATTACCAGACTTAACGCCCCCAGGTCAACCAGATACTTATCAAGGGCAGACGGCCTGAATTCTACATTATTTGATAAAGCCGGAAATGAACGGTAAAACTCATATTTTACCATAGGCAATAAGATATCAATATTATTCATGAACACACTCCCACCGATAATAAAGACCTTTGTATCCAGAATAGCATTTATGGAAACAAGTCCCCTTGCAAAATTCTTTGCAGCCTTTGTTATTACTTTCTTTGCCTTTGGATCATCATTATTAAAAGCTAAAAAAACCATCTCGGTAGTTGCTCCGTTCCCATAATCTCTTGCAATAGCCTCACCGGAACACAGCGATTCCATATCACCGAAATTACCGCATCCGCACTGAGGTCCGTCTTCCACCAAATATATATGTCCAATATGTGGGGCATTTCCATTTTTACCCTTTATTAGTCTTCCATCAACAAAAGCACCGCTGCCTATTCCAGTACTCCATGTGATATATACCAGGTCATCCTCACCTCTGCCTGCTCCGAAGAGCCGCTCAGCCATAACAGCAGTAATGGCATCATTATCTATCTTTAAATTGCTATAGATTTGGGATAGTACCTGTTCAAGAGGTATCCCGGTCCAATCATTCTGAATAATTTCTCTTCGCTTTACCAGCCCACCACATAGATTGGGTGCCACAAGCACCAGATAACCCCGGTCTTTATTAAAAGGACCGCAACTGCCGATTCCCAGAGCACCTATCTCATCTTTTTTGATTTTTGCTTTCTTACATATATAATTTATTATATAATCAACCTGCTCAGGTATTGTAGTGTTATTACCTGTCAGTTGTACATGCTGGTAGACCTTGATTATAAATCTCTCTTTATTTGCAAGGCTCACAGTCATTTTAGTCCCGCCAATATCAACCGCAGCCAGATAAGTATGTTCTATTGTTGAGACTCTCCCTAAATGTTCATATTTATACTATATACTATTATTTACATTTTTTTCTATTCATATCAAATTCACAAGATAATTCTCTATCCTATCCAGGCCTTCCTTAATATTATCCAAACTATTAGCATACGAGAACCGCAAATACCCCTGCGCTCCATCACCAAAATCTATACCTGGTGTTACAGCAACCCCTGCTTTCTCAAGGATACTAAAGCTGAGATCAAGAGAACTGCTATTGAACTCCCTGGCATCCGCGAGGACATAGAAGGCTCCGGTAGGCTCACTTTTTATTCCGAACCCCAACTGTTTAAGACGTTCAATGGTATACTTACGTCGTTTATCATACATAGCAACCATCTCTTTCACATGATCCTGCGGGCCCTGCAAGGCAGCGATCCCTGCATACTGGATAAAACTACTGGCACAGATAAAGAAATTCTGCTGGATTTTTTGCAGGGGCCTGATATACTCAGGCGGAGTAATAAGATATCCCAGCCGCCATCCTGTCATAGCATACAATTTTGAAAAACCATTCAATACAAACGCGTTATCAGTATATTCCAGGATAGAATGATCCTCTCCTTCATAGATCAGACCCTGGTATATCTCATCTGAAATAATGGGTATACTACCTGCAATTTTGGCAATACCCTGCATAATATCAGGATGCATCACATGACCTGTGGGATTGGAAGGTGAATTAATTATTATTGTCCTTGTGTTAGTAGTCAAATGCCTGGCTACTATCCCGGGGTCCAGCCTGAACCCTTCTTCTTCATGCGTATGAACAAAGACTGCTCTGCCACCCAGGCATGTTACAAAGTTAGGGTAGCATGCATAGTGTGGGTCGGACATTATCACTTCACTGCCATTATCCAATAGTACCATGAACAAAAGCAGCAGTGCCGGACTGGTTCCTGAAGTAATAATAACCTGATCACCGGAAAGTTCAAGGTCAAACTTCTGATTATAAGATTCAGCTACCGCTTCTCTTAATTCACGCAAACCGAGGCTATGTGTATATTTTGTTTCACCTGATTGTATAGCGTTAGATGCCGCTTCACAGATATGAGGTGCAGTAGTATAATCAGGCTCACCTACTTCAAAATGAATTATATCTATGCCTGATCGTTCCAGTTCCTGTGCCCTTTCCATTACCTCCATTACATAAAATGGAGGTATTCCTTGGGCTTTTTGAGATATTTTTTTATTTATTCTCATCTTTTTGTAGTATATCAANNNTTGAATCAGGGGGGTAATATCAGGGTCTATATGCATTTATAGACATTAATGTATATCTCCGCCATAATTCAATCCTACTATGCCTATTACGATCAGTCCAATCGAAATGATCTTTATTGCATTTACTGGCTCCTTGAACCACAGGATTCCTACAGTGACTATAAGCACAGTTCCCATGCCAGCCCAGATTGCATATGCAATACTAACATCTATACTCTTAAGAGCAAGGGCCATTAAATAAAAACTAAGCCCGTATAGAACAAACATCATTATCGATGGTACTGTTTCAGTAAAACCATTGGATAACTTCATACACGTAGTACCCATTACTTCCAGAATGATCGCTATACCTAAATACATCCAGCTCATTGATTACCTCTTTTTCGTAGTATATAATTCATATATCCTTTAATACCCTTACATACATAATTCCATCCTATGCCTCCATTTACAGTAGTATCAGACTTTAAACCCACAGGAGACCAGGGTCCTGCCATCCAATCCTTATCCGAAGGCATCCTTGCCGGTGAGAGACACCAGACCCTGCTCGGTGTAACAGGTTCGGGCAAGACCTTTACTATAGCTAAGATGATCGAGAAGGTCCAGCGTCCAACCCTGGTTATTACCCACAATAAAACCCTTGCAGCTCAGTTATATAGTGAATTTAAAGATTTCTTCCCTGATAATACCGTCGAATACTTTGTCAGCTATTATGATTATTACCAGCCTGAAGCCTACCTGCCTGTGACTGATACCTACATTGAAAAGGACTCTTCAGTTAATGAAGAGATAGAGAAGCTCAGGCTTAGCGCTACTCGATCTTTAATGGAGCGCAGGGATGTGATCGTTGTCGCCAGTGTATCCTGTATATATGGTCTTGGCAGTCCGGAAGAATGGCTCAATATGACCCTGGTGCTAAAGCAAAACCAGACCATAGAACGTAAAAAAATACTACGGGGACTGATAGATATCCAGTATGACAGGAATGACATTGATCTTACATCAGGTACTTTTAGAGTAAGAGGGGATACTATTGAAGTATTCCCGCCAATGTCTAACCAGGCAATACGTATAGAACTGTTCGGTGATGAAGTGGAACGCATCAGTGATTTCGATCCGTTAACAGGTAATAGATTGCGTGATCTGGAAAGTTGCGCTATTTACCCTGCCAGACACTATGTAATGCCTATAGAACAGATAGAATCTGCTATTGTAACTATTGAAGAGGAACTTGGATCGGAATTAGCACAATTTCGATCTCAGGGCAAACTTCTTGAAGCCCAGAGATTAGAACAAAGAACACGGTATGATATTGAGATGATGCATGAGATCGGGTACTGTAACGGAATAGAGAACTACAGCCGTCATATGGACAAACGCTCACCAGGTGAGCCGTCCCATTCACTGCTGGATTTCTTTCCTGATGATTATATAGTGGTTCTGGATGAAAGTCATGTTACCCTGCCCCAGATACAGGGGATGCACAATGGTGACCGTGCCCGGAAGGATGCACTGGTTTCTAACGGTTTCAGGCTGCCCAGTGCATATGACAACAGGCCGCTGCGTATAGATGAATTCCATGATCATGTAAAGCAGGCTGTATTTGTCTCTGCCACACCCAGCGAATTCGAACTGGAACACAGCAGCCGTATAGTAGAGCAGATCATCAGGCCCACAGGTCTGGTTGACCCTGAAATAATGATACGGCCTGTGAAGGGGCAAGTAGACGATCTGATAGGTGAGATCAGGCATGCAGTTGACCAGAAGGAACGAGTGCTGGTAACCACGCTTACCAAACGGATGGCAGAAGACCTGACAGAATATCTTTCCAATATTGATATCATGGCCAGGTACATGCATTCTGATATAGATACACTGGAACGGGTGGAGATCATACGTGATCTGCGGCTTGGTGAATTTGACGTACTGGTGGGGATAAACCTCCTGCGGGAAGGTCTTGACCTGCCTGAAGTGGCCCTTGTTGCCATTCTGGATGCAGACAAAGAAGGTTTCTTACGCTCGGAACGCTCCCTGGTGCAGACCATAGGGCGTGCCAGTCGTAATGTGAAAGGTAGGGTCGTGATGTATGCTGATAATATCACAGGTTCTATCAAAAGAGCTGTGGAAGAGACAAACCGCCGCCGCAGCATCCAGATAGAATATAATAGACGAAATCACATTACACCCAGGACTATTACCAAGGCGATAAGAGAACGAATGGTTCCGGAAAAAACTGTTACTACTACTGCAGAATTATATGATGATATACCCATAGAGGAGATCCTGAATATGATCATCGAGATGGAAGCACGCATGCACAAGGCCAGTAAAAAGCTTGAATTTGAAGAAGCTGCCGCTCTGAGGGATAGAATAACAGAATTAAAACAAAAGCTGGAAGAGATAGAGATTTGAACTATTCAATCTCTCCCATGAATTCAC
>MZXQ01000256.1:6494-6730 GCA_002926195.1 Candidatus Methanomarinus sp. HR1
TAAGGTATACTTCATTCGGGAAAAAGTGAGTGGCACTTGCTGTACACCGTCCTTCAACAAGAAAGATACATTGATATCCCATTTTTTTTTCACCTGCATACTCTTTGTCATATTTCACAATAAAGTTATTGTATCTTTTATATAGAACAAAATCCTCCCTTCGGTCGGATTTTCTTGACTGAGGCTCTCGAAAGAGCCGAAGATTAGAAGATTCGTAGAATCTTCGCCTGTGGATC
>MZXQ01000255.1 GCA_002926195.1 Candidatus Methanomarinus sp. HR1
GGGGAATAATAAAATAAATTCAATTTACAGGATCTCATATAATACAGTGGCGATAAAATGATTGAAATACAAACAAATACTAAACAAATACTTGATAAAACGTCAGATGGATTATTTGATAAATTACTATCGGAAGTCGTTATTTTTAAAAACAAAGACGTATTAAGATCCACATATACACCTGATTATTTACCTCATAGAAATAATGAAATTCAATCACTTGCAAGCATATTGGTTCCGGCTCTTAGAGGAGAAATACCATCAAATATTCTTATATATGGAAAAACAGGTACTGGAAAAACCGCAGTTGTCAAACATGTTGGAAAAGAACTTGAAAAATCAGGTGATAAGCATGGAATGAAATGTTGTATTATCTATTTAAATTGTGAAATAGTTGACACACAATATAGATTACTGGCCACATTAGCTAAACATTTGGGCAAAGATGTTCCAATGACTGGCTGGCCTACTGATCAAGTTTATGAAGAATTTAAAAAAACCCTGGACAATAAAAAACGTATAGTTATTGTTGTAATGGATGAAATAGATAAACTTGTAAGAAAGGGAGATGATGTTCTCTATAATCTTTCCAGAATTAATACTGATCTAAAAAACTCTAAAATCAGTCTTATAGGAATTTCCAATGATTTAAAATTTACTGAATTTTTAGATCCCAGAGTAAAAAGCTCACTGGGAGAAGAAGAAATAATCTTTCCGCCATATGATGCTGAACAAATTCATGACATCCTGGAGCAGCGGGCTGGAATTGCTTATAAAGAAAAAGTACTAAGTGATATAGTGATCCATCTTTGTGCAGCCTTTGCTGCTCAGGAGCACGGTGATGCCAGACGTGCACTTGACCTGTTACGAGTGTCAGGTGAACTGGCTGAGAGAGCTAAATCGTCGTTTGTTGAAGAAGAACACGTTAGAAAGGCTCAGAGTAAGATAGAACAGGATAGAGTCGTGGAAGTAGTACGGACTCTTCCAACTCAATCAAAACTGGTATTACTCAGTGTACTATTACTTAGCAAAGAAAGGCATACTAATATTTCGACTGGAGAGGTATATAGTGCGTACAAACAAATGTGTCATAATATCGGTGCAGATATTCTCACTCAACGCAGAATTACAGATCTTATATCAGAACTGGATATGTTAGGTATTGTCAATGCTATGGTAGTAAGTAAGGGACGTTATGGCCGCACAAAAGAAATATCATCAAGTATACCGGTTGATAATACTAAAAGTGTACTTATGGAAGATTATAGATTAAAACCTTT
>MZXQ01000056.1 GCA_002926195.1 Candidatus Methanomarinus sp. HR1
TTTTTTTGCAAATTGTGACAACTTGTATACTACCTAAATCCC
The DNA here is from genome assembly GCA_002926195.1 of Candidatus Methanomarinus sp. HR1. Lineage (GTDB taxonomy): Archaea > Halobacteriota > Methanosarcinia > Methanosarcinales > Methanocomedenaceae > Methanomarinus. Next base: position 43 of record MZXQ01000056.1, read on the forward strand.
CTAATCCCCAGTTTCCTTGCCACTCTATTCAGTTCATCCACATCTGAAATAAATATTCCCTTCTCCCTGGCAAAATCGACTGCATTAAGCTTGAACCCTTCCTTTGAGATCGCCCATAGTTGATTTATGGAAATCTTCTCGTTCTCTTCAACCATCTGCTTCTTCAGATGCTGCCTTTTCAAATTTCTCCCGGTACTGCTCTATAAGTTCTTCCAGTATCTTATGGCTGGGATAGTCATCAAGCACTATGCCTTCAAACGTATAGAGCATCCAGCATCGTAGAACAGAATCTTTAAAGAAATATTCACTTCCTTCTTTATAAACAAGATCAGTATGGAGTAGCCGGTTAAAATACACGCCCACAATGGCAGTATCCAGATATGTTTCCCTGGCGATCTGTGTCACAGTTCCATGTCCTGCTTTTGCCAGGCATTTGAGAATAGTCCTGTAAATGGATTCTTTACGGATATCACGAAACGACTCTTTGAATATGTATGCACAGATATTATAGATCTTGCCGTCCGGATTGAGGGTTTCTGTGAAAAACGCCTTGTCAACCAGTTTAGTGGTTAATGGAAGGTTGTCTATCTCACAGAACCGTTTTAGTTTTTCAGCAATCACATAAATATAAAACGGATGCCCGAATGACAAATGGAATATCCGGCTGGAAATAGTATCAGGGGTCTTGCCAAACACTTTTTTCACAAGATTACGTGTATCATCCCTGGTAAACGGCTTAATAGGAATAATTGAAAAATGTAAGAACAATGGGGACTCCGGTTCTTTAAATATTTTTTCAAGTATATGAACAGCCGATCCTGCTGCTAGATAATGCGTTCTACTCTGTGTCTGTAGAACACTTCTAAATAATGGAATGATATCTCTTGAAACCTCTGTAATTTGCTGGAACTCATCAATCAGTATGATTATGTTTGTGCTAGTCCTATTTGCAAGTAACTCAGGAAAGTCCAATGCCGCATGAATTATCCTTTCATCATCAAGATAATTCATTTCATTGACGTGATCTATCAGTTCATGATCCCCTATTTTTGCCAGTTCCGAATATATTTGCTTGTGTTCACCTATCCCCATTGGCATGATAGTGCCGCGAGTATTGAACCAGTGCATAACATATCCAACATAGGTAAATGAAAAGTTCCTGGGTTCAAGGCTCAGTCCTTCCAAATCCAGATAAACAGGCACGCAGTCTTCTTTAGATCTAATAAGCTGTTGCATGAATTCTTTAAGGATCAGTGTCTTGCCAATCTTACGAAGACCGATCAATACAATATTTTCACCGGTTTCTCGGGTTTGGATCTGTTCTATATTATAGTTCAACTGTTTGAGAATTGCTTTTCTGTTTGTGAACAATTTTTTTTTACTGGCAGGGTAAAGCCATTTGAGTGTGCTGTTAGTCATAATATAACACGTGCGTTATAAACACTTGTGTTATAAACACATATGATATATAAAATTGACGGTTATTGCCTGACGCATGAGACTTTTTATAGTATATAATCTGTAAGATAATATACTCAAGAAAATCCGACCGAAGGGAGGATTTTGTTCTTATTTTCCGGTGACAATGACATTTAAAATCAAGCAGTTGATTTTTTCACCAGATCTATACTAAACCATATCTGTTTTTTGTAACTTTCTGCCCAGAGTACACAGAGATGTCTTTTCCGCCCCCAAGTCCTCTCTCTGTGCTCTCTGTGACCTCTGTGGCAGTCATATTGAGTTCCAAATTACACTTGCGGAGTAGTATAATAACATATACGCCACAATACCCCCGAATATTGTACATAAAATATCACATATCCCACAAGTACTAATAATAAAATCCGGAAAGGTAATAAAATCTTTTGCATAACATGTCAAATCATGAATGATCTCGGGCTTAAAAAAATAAAGAAATAAATATCCGACAAGAAGTGAAAGCACAGCGACCACTCCAACATATAACAATCCTGATAATGATATGATCTGTTCATTCTCATTAAGATCAGTTAATAACAAAAACACTACTACACTAAAAAAACCAGCAACCAGTCCCATCACAGGTGCAAAAAAACTTGAAAATATGACTGCAGCAGCATAAACAACAGCACCGATAACAACACTAACAGCAATTTTTACTGATATATTAGCAGGCATAAGATCACCACTCCAGTCTCACTTTAAGAAATTATCCTGTCACTTTATTAAACTTTCCACTACAAACCTGACAATAT
>MZXQ01000055.1 GCA_002926195.1 Candidatus Methanomarinus sp. HR1
GAACCTGAGGGATTTTCATGGTTATGTAACCCCTAAAGGGACCACGTATAATGCATATCTGATAGTGGATGAAAAAATTACTCTTGTGGATACTGTAAAAGCTGAGTTCTCAACCGAGATGCTCAAACGTATTAGCCAGATAATAGATCCTGCAAAGATCGACTATGTAATTGTAAACCATGTAGAGATGGATCATTCAGGATCACTACCCGTTATAATGAAAACCGCACCAAACGCAACGATATACTGCCCAAAGAAGGGTAAGGAAAATCTGTATCTGCATTATAAGGCAGACGGCTGCGAAGATTGGGATATTGAGGTCGTTAAGACAGGGTCTGAATTAAGCCTGGGCAGCAAGACCCTGATGTTTATCGAAGCCACTATGCTGCACTGGCCTGATAGTATGCACACCTACATTAAAGAAGATAAGATATTGCTGTCTAATGATGCTTTCGGACAGCATATTGCAACTTCAAATCCTTTTGATGATGAAGTGGAAGGCGTAATGTCAGAGGCTGCTGAATATTATGCCAATATCCTGATGCCTTTTGGCCGGATCATCTTGAAATATATTGATACTGTGAAAGAACTGAACATTGATATAGATATTATCGCACCTGGCCATGGCATTATCTGGAGAAAAAATCCCACAAAGATAATAGAAGCTTACGGGCACTGGGCCAGAGGTGAGACTAATAAAAAAGTGCTGATCATCTACGATACTATGTGGGGCAGCACTCATATGATGGCAAAATCAATACTGGAAGGCATAAAAGCGTCTGGGGTGGAAGTGAAACTCATAAACATTAGAAAGAACTATCTAAGCAGTATAATATCAGATATACTAGAAGCACCTGTGATCATAGTTGGTTCGCCTACCTTAAATAACGGTATATTTCCATCCGTAAGCGAATTTTTAACATACCTTAAAGGACTGCGCCCTATAGGCAAGCAAGCTGTGGCTTTCGGGTCATATGGCTGGGGCGGGGGTGCTGTAAAAGCAGTGGAAAAGGAACTTGAAACAGCTGGAATAAAATTGATCGAGCCTGGACTGCAGATCAGGTATCGTCCGGATGAAGAAGGAATAGCAGCCTGCTGGCATATGGGTGAGCGAATAGCCGGGTTTGTACAACAACATTAACTGTCATAAAAAACAATCTGTGAGGTTCAAAGATTTGCATATCCTTTACATCCTCTGTGATTATTTTTTTAGATGAAAAATAAATTAAAAAGGACAAAGAAAATAGGAGTAAAATATAATGGCACAATCTGAAGATTTTGAGACTGAAATATATGAATGGGCGAAAGTGAATGCAACAGCATCAGGGTATAAATTGAATCCTGATTATGACATTGTAATGACAGCCGTAAAAGGTCTTGCTAACAATAAGAAAAAATATGGAGAAATGTACTGTAGCTGCAGGGAAATTTCAGGCGATAAAGAGAAAGATAAGAAGATCATCTGTCCGTGCGTATACCGCAGCAGAGATATGGATCGAAAAGGAGCATGTAAATGTGCACTGTATGTGAAATGATCTTTTTATAGTATATAATCCATAGGATAATATACTCAAGAAAATCCGAGCGTCAGCGAGGATTTTGTTCTAGTGGAATTACAACTGAAACTGAAAAAGAGGTATAATATTATGGTTAATTGGAAATGCTCGAATTGTGGATATACATTAGAAGCTGATGTGCCGCCGGACCAATGTCCTTCGTGCGGTGAGAAATGCGATTTTATTGATGTCAGCTGCTACATTCCGGAATGTGATACAGGTACTGGAGTTGATACCAGACTATAATATAGAGGTGAGAATAATATGAAATGTTATATATGCGCACAACAAGGAAAAAAAACCGATGCAATAGGAGTTTGTATTGTCTGTGGAATGGCAGTATGCCGTGAACACATGATCAGGGAAGAGACACCTATCTGGGATGGAACATATCCGGTCAGATTAAAACCGGATCTGGAACATGTCAAACGAATAATCTGTCCGCCCTGCCATGCGGCACTAAAAGAAAATTATTAAGGTGGTGAAAGATATGCTGAAATGTTTTATCTGTGATGAAAATAATAAGACAGAGGAAGCTGTTAGTATCTGTATAGTCTGCGGTATGGGATTATGTATGGAACATGCTCGCAGGGCAGACCTGGAGATATGGGAAGGTAAATATCCCATGCCTGTGAAAGCAAAGAAATTTGATCTCCCACGGTTCTTATGTGAGTATTGCATAGAAGCAACATATATTGCAACTGATTAAGAATAGATAAGAGGTGCACGGAGTTCTATTTTATTTCGTGTAGCCTCTTTATCTTGACTTTCAAAGATACGCTAATTGATCTTTAATTTTTATTGAAAATCGATACCAAGTGGGTTTGTTGCAATTTCTCAAGCGTATGACCTAACTTTTAATATCAATATAATCATTTTAATGATGTCGATTATTGTAGATAGTTATTTATGCATGTATGACCTAATTATACAATATGGTGTCATTAAAAAAGAAGACAATCAAAGGCCACACTTATTGGTACGCTGTGGAAATGGCCAGAGTTGATGGCAAACCCAAACAAGTATGGCAAAAGTACCTTGGAACTGCAGAAAAGATTGTAGAATTAAAAGAAAAAGCAGCAGAATTACCACACATCAAACTAAAATCATTCCAATATGGCAAAACAGTAGCTCTGCTTTCTATATCTAATGAACTAAACTTCATTGAAATCGTAAACAAACATACCAACAAAAAGAAAATTGAAGGCTTAACAATTGGCGAATATCTTCTCTTAAACATCATCGGTCGATGTGATGGAGCACTATCAGAAAATTCAATGCAAAAATGGTTCGATAAATCCTTATTGGATGTACTGTGGAAGTTTCCACACAAACTTACCTGCCAAAACTTCCTGAACCACTACAAATACATAGATCATGAAACCAGTAAAAAAATAGAAGATGACCTTTGTAAAGTACTTATCGAGAAAGGCATAACCCCACACAT
>MZXQ01000254.1:0-219 GCA_002926195.1 Candidatus Methanomarinus sp. HR1
TTTCATTTCCTTCAGCTACGATCTTTACTCTTCCGTCCGGCAGATTAGAAACAATACCGTTAATACTATATAATTCGGCCAAAGATATGGCTTTCGTCCTGTAACCAGCTCTCTGTACACTGCCTGAAATATAGAGTATCACTTTTTTCATCGTAGGTATTTATTTATCTTCAAATGAATATATATGTTTCTATCTCGATAATTAGTATAAGGATTGCA
>MZXQ01000254.1:280-3527 GCA_002926195.1 Candidatus Methanomarinus sp. HR1
AGCACAACCTCTCGAGCCTGAATCCATTCAAAGCCCGGTAAACAAAAAAATAACTAACCCACTTCATCTCATAACTCATCGAATCCAACAACATATGTCCCACAAACCCAACAGCTGCACTAAAAAACAACCCATACACATCAAACACAGAAGCAACCACAACTCCAAAAACTAACAACTCATATGAATGCAGCAGCACAAACACTTTCCTATAACTATGATAAAATCCACTTATCTCCGAAACATCAAAAGACAAACGCCCGCTATAAAGATAATAATCAAAAACATGATCTATATCGATCACCGTACCGGCAATAAAACAAGCACACGCATCAACAAACGACCTTGTGATCATAAAGATAATTACTGCAAGGATCGCAGATACAAGTATATGCCATTTAGGCATCATAGAACAAAATCCTCCCTTCGCTCGGATTTTCTTGAGTATATTTTCCTACGGATTATATACTATAAAAAGACCAACTATTAATGAATTATCCAGTATTTTATATATTACGACTACTTTTCCCCTTCTTCCCTGAAAAATCACTCAGATGACCTGCAACCGACCTTATACCTCTCTTAATAAATCTAAGATCATCCACATTCCTGATTGTTACGATCCGTCTGGCAACATAATTAAAATTAAAGAAAACTTTGTACAATTCCTGGGTCAATCCCTTAATATCATCTTCACTCATCTCACATTTCATAATAGGTTCCCGCATATCATACCTGTCCCAATCAACAGTATTAAGCAGACCTTCATCCCTGCACCACTCAAACAGAGGTGTCCCGGGATAAGGGATCATAATAGTCGCCTGTAATGTATCAGCCCATCCTTTTTTAAAGATATCCTTTGCCAGGTTTATAGTATGCTGCGCATCGTCAAACGATTCCCAGGGATAACCCATCATAACAGTGAGATGCGGATCAAGCCCTGCTTCTTTAGCCATTTTGCAGGCCAGGGCTACATCCTTTACGTTAAAGCCTTTATCAATCCTATCAAGAGTATTCTGGTTTGCAGATTCCAGCCCGAACAATATGAACCTGAATCCCGCCTTCCCCATAAGCTGGTACTCTTCCCTGTTAAGTGCATTAACACGCATATTGCAGTGCATGGAAACTTTCTTATTATACCCTCTCTCGATCATTCCTTCACAGAAGGTCCGTAACCAATCACCGACAGGGAATGTGCCTGTATCATCCATGATATCTTTTACTCCGTAGCGCTCAATTAGCATTCCCACCTCATCAAGCAGACTCTCAGGAGTCCTCACTCTGAATTTCGGATATAGAGTAGTCCAGGAACAGAACTTGCATTTATGATACCAGCAATCTCTTCCAGCCATTGTATAGGTCCCGGGAAGAGATTTATAATTCCCATTATACTCGCTGTACATCTTCCAGCAGCTCAGATCGCGGTCAATAAACGGCAGTGTATTAAGATCATGGTTTAATTCAAACGGACCGGTATTAACTATTCCATTACTATTATTCCTGTACCATATCCCGGGTTCCAGTTCCACGCCGCTACTTAGATTATCCATTAGATTAAGTAATAGAAAATCATAATCTCCACCTGTCAGGATATAATCAACACTGCACTCGTTCATAGATTCATCAGGTAACGCAGTTACATGATCACCCATCAATACCACTATCAATTCAGGGTATCTTGTCTTAATATCATTAACGATTTCCCAGTGCTTTTTAATGACCGGGGTTTTAGTTTCCATTGCTAGAATATCGATATCTTCACAACAATGAATCCAGTCCTCATAGGTGATCTGCTGTGCAATCCCATCTTCCCAGATCACATCATATCCGTTTTCCTTTAACAATGTCGCAGCAGATGCAGGGATCACAGGGTAGATATATGTCGACCTGTTGAACCACTGGAACTGCCTGTTCTGACTTAATAAAGGAGTTCCTTTATCACTTTCGAGTGGTGGATAACCTATACAAACTTTCATTTCTCAAGCCTCCTGGCTGTGATACCATTTAAAAAATAATAACCGTAAAATACATGAGTTAAGAATATCCCCATCGCAGTAAGCACGCTTAATCCTATATTCTTATGATTATATATTATATGTATCATTGTCAAACATAGCAGAACAGTATAAAGTACCAGTGGTACCAGTACTACAGGATAATACATAACCCATACAGGGAACAGTATTAAGTATAATAAAAAAATACTTGGAATAAAATAACCTAACCTAAGCGACGTTTTTGGGAATTTTTTAACAAAAAAACCCCTATGCAGTGCATAATTGCTTATTTGTTTGAGATGTTCCTTAAACAATCTTCTTCTGTGATGATATACCACTGCTTTTGGTTCATATACTATTTTTTTCCCCAATTCATATACAATATCCAGGCATAATTTAGTATCCTCACCAGGCCAGTAGACAGTATCAAATCCACCTAACTCCTTAAAAACATCCCTGCGGATACAAAAATTCACAGTAGGATAATCATCTACATTAAATCTCTCACTAACCGGTACATATCTGTATCTATTTGTTCCTCCACCCATCAGACTTTCAAACACAAGCCCTGAAGCTTTCTGAGCTGTACTATCATTATCAGGAGTTACAGCCGGACCACCGACTGCAGCTACATCCGGATCATTGAAATTATGCACTATATGTGTTAACCAATCACGCCTGGGATATGCATCATCATCTAAAAATGCAAAGATTTCCCCTTTTGCATACTTCAAAGCCAGATCCCGCTTCTCGGCAGGACCTATCTTTCCTGTAGGGATAATCTGTGTTTTATCGAAAGCGTCATCTGATCCAACATCAGGAAAGATCAGCACTTCAAAATTAGTATAATCCAAATCCAGAATATACGGCATTGATTCTCGAATATAATCATTGATCTGTCGTACTGGAATAATTATTGAAACCTGAGGTGAAGTAAATTTTTTTTCTATAGTTATTCCTCCTTGATATGTTAAATCGTTTCTATTTTATCTGTTATAGAATATTTCCTCTAAGTGGCTGATACCCTTAAATTGANNTGACTATAAAAATTTAGTATCTAATTTATGGTACTGTACCATTTTCCAGTTATTTTAAGACGCTAATTTGAGGTGGAATCTGCATAAATCAGCGTCTTAAAAAAAAACTGAAAATGAAACAATATCTAGAACAAAATCCTCCCTTCGGTCGGATTTTATTGACTGAAGCTTCGAAGAAGCTGAAGATTAGAAAATGTGAACGGAGTGAACATT
>MZXQ01000253.1:0-523 GCA_002926195.1 Candidatus Methanomarinus sp. HR1
TACTATTTTCCAGTACATCAGCAGATGCTTGTATGGGTAATAATATTAATATAGAAAAAATAATAGTCAATAATAATAATAATTTTATATTTATATTAACAAAATTCAAGTGATTGTGTGGTTTTTTCTTATTGTAATTAATTTTTTTCATTTTACAATACCTCGCTAAAATACCATCTAATATAATTTCAACTATAAAGCCGCAAATATTATTCTATGATTATAATATAATTATTTATATAAATAATTTGCCATGGTATATTTCATTAGTGATCACTTAAGAATATTTAATATGTGCACATCTGTGCTTTAAAAATTGTTTTCACAATCTCAAAAAAGAAACCTGTTCCGGAATAATATATCTGTCTCACAGATCTCAGATATGCTGTTATTTTTTAAAACATCATCCCGAATAACAGGTACACTTTTTGGATCTTGTAGAATGAACTTGAGCATAGGCACAGGATCTTTTGAATATCCGATAGGTTCAGACCGCCTGATTATTCCAACAACCATATTGCTA
>MZXQ01000253.1:738-1421 GCA_002926195.1 Candidatus Methanomarinus sp. HR1
TATGAGCTGGATTTTGTCATCGGGTTTATCAAATGTGATCTGAATAGTACAATCATTTACATTATGAATTTCAAATTCATTAAATAGATCTGAATCAGGTGTCTCTATTTTTAATAAATCAGTAGAGATCTGTTTAAGACCGCTGATATTGACTGAATTATTATCCGGACTGAGACTAACTGAATCTACCTTAAATTTAATTACCCAGTTATCATTTCTACCACTTTCGTTCAAATCTTCTTTGTATATGTACTGCCCCCCTTCCCTTATACCTCTACCATCTAAAAATTCACCATTCTTTGTAACAATAAACCATGCCTTTTCACCGTTAATATCAACTCCAACCGGGGTTATCACAACCCCATCAAATAAATTCATTGTTTCGCCAACAATTAATGAATGACTTTCATCCTGTGTTTCATCTATAAACATCTTGCTAAGATACCAATCAGATCCGGATTCAACCACATAAAACTCCTCATCTAACCAGGCAATGAACGGTTCACCGTTCTGATAATAAATGGATGTATCGTATACAAAGGTATCAAGTCCCTTTATTTCCAGCTCAGACCCTTTAATAATGAAATTTAAGGCCTCCTTTGATCCTTCACACAGTACATCAGGATAATCTGCTGCTGTAAGGTTCCATATGGTATCACCGGCATTGATGTTATCTTGTGTGA
>MZXQ01000054.1 GCA_002926195.1 Candidatus Methanomarinus sp. HR1
GGCAGATAATATAAATAATTTTTATATAGATTACCCTTAGATTTGAAGTGGATACAAAAAAGACATTCTTGCATCGAAAGAAATGTCCATAGAGGATATTCTCGAAGAACTGGAAAAGATGATACAAGGGAAAAGTTCATAGGTTTTAAAAAAAATTCAAAAAATGAGTGAAAACAAATTTGCTCAATCACTGCGATAATCAGGAGGCAGTGATTGGATTTTATTTTACTGATTATTGAGTTAAATTACTTTTGGACTGACTATTGGATAAAAAGTGTTAGGTACTGAAACCAATTAACAATAAATCCGTGTAAATCTGTGTTACCTGCACACCCTTTAGGCGTAGCAGGTACTCAACTCCGTAGGAGTTGGGTGTATCCGTGTCTGAAAAAATGCTTTCGAATTCTATAAAGAGGTACTAATTACCCTTAGATTTGAAGTGGATACTTATTTTTCCTAGAAATTATAGTTTTGGGACAGCCTGTTTTGTTAATTCTCTTCTTACTGCAGATCCGAACAGACCTATTCTCCTGACACCAAATTTTTTGCTTTATTCATACTTTTACTCCCTATTTGCTAACATCTATGTAATATTTCCTGTTATACAATAATGCAGAACACGTTTTAATATTTTCCCTATCCTCTGGGAAGGTCAGGAATTTCAATCTTTCATAAATGAGTCTTTTATTTTACACAGAAGATGAGAAAAAAAATGTTGGCAATATTAGTTGCGTTTTAATCCCCTATAAACGGGTCTACTCTTTTACACCTGGGAATATCTTATTCAGGGATTAAAGATTATAGTGTTTCAATCCCCTATAAACGGGTCTACTCTTTTACACACCATTCAATTTTGCAAAATTCTAAGCAAATCCACAAAATTAAACCCGCATCTATTGCCAGCATGTAATTCCAACTCTCTCAAAGAACTTGATAATAAATAAGCTTTTCGATAATTAACTTTTTTTCTCCCATTTTTAGACAGTTCTTCAACACCCAAAATACCAAATCCGGATTTTTTTCAAATTTCAAGCCATCTCCACCTTCCATAGCTCTGCGATAATCTCCCCTGTATTCCCCTGTTTTCCAGACCGTCGCAATGATTTATAAAGTTCAAGGCAGGACTATAAAAATCCATATGCGAGTTCTCTAAAGAATATCATAGAACAGTGGCACATCCCCTGATCTTAAACATATTAGATCCAGCGCCGGATGATATTTTACAAATGATCCCTATCTGCCAGCC
>MZXQ01000252.1:0-4047 GCA_002926195.1 Candidatus Methanomarinus sp. HR1
GCTGTTTTATCATGACCCCTAGTCATGTCAGCTGTGAAGCTGAGGAAACATAGGGGTCACCCATTAAAGCTGATTATAGCCAGGTGCGGCTGCATATTGCAGATTTCCTTTTGCACTGTCCAGGCAGGATGTGGAAGAGGGGATCATCAACTGGTTATAAGGATATGTTTCTTTTAAAATACTGTATAAACCTCTTCGTGTGGATGTATGACAATACCTTCAGAAGTGATATCATAAGGGTGGATCTTTTTACTATGGTCCGAACCCCTCATTTTATAGATCTCCATACTTCTTATACGTACGTTCTCCATCCTTTTATAGTACATTGCAATAGTACCTTCGGTTACAAAATTTTCAACACCGAAACGACTGGGATGCTCATCATCTACTATCTCACATGTCATAAGAGATGTAAGGCCAAGTATCTCAAGAGTGGTAGCTAATTTCAACAGTTCCACACGGATCTTGGCAGGATCCTGAAGATAAAATCCTATAGAAGTAGATGAATCTACAACTGCCCTTTTAGCATCTATATCTTCCTGGATCATTATAACCTGATCCATCATCGAACGCATATCAAAGGGTCTTACATCTACATATTTCTCCTGGGATGGAATACCGATCTTTGTGGATGCAGCATCAATGATAGCAAGTTTTCCTTCATCTTCAAGTGCCTGGAGGTCCCAGTTGAAGGATAATGCATGCTCTCTGATATGCTCTGGTCTTTCTTCTGTTGCTACAAAAATACCGTTCTCACCATATTTGGTGATCCCATTATAAATAAATTGAAGTGCAAAGATTGTTTTTCCAGCTCCCGACGTACCTGATAATAAATATGTACGGTCTCTAAGCAATCCTCCTCCACAAAGCTCATCAAAACCTCCTACGCCAGTTGGCGAACGGTCTTCCTCCTGTTTATAATTATTTTCAAACTCGTCCATTATTATTCATCCGGAATTTCTTATATTAAATATTGGAAAATTAATCTAATTTCATTGACAATTACTTTATCATTATTATTATTATAATCATAGTACTTAAAAATATGTTTATAGTTTAATCTTTAGATTATATATAGAACAAATAACTTTTTTCTTTTAATTGCGATATTTCATAGATATCACCAATGTTTATATTGATGATAATACAATTAATACCCTATGGATAATACAGTTGTACACACATCAACAAAATCAAATGTTCTGGATTCGAATAATGCACTTGAAGAAAAACTTGAAAATGAAGACGATTTTCAATCACTGAAAACCAAAATTACCAATCTGGAAAAACAAAATGACATATTGCAGAAACGACTGCTTGATGCTGCTGTAGCTAACAGTAGCTATCTTCAGAGTATCCAGAAGCTTAAAGAACAGGTACAGCAACTAAAAAACCCCCCGTTGTTTATTGCAACGGTATTAGAGATTATTGATGATATGGTCCTCTTGCGTCAGCATGGAAGTAACCAGGAAGTCATTACTCAGATCCCAGATGAACTTATAGGTGAAATAGAAACAAGTAGGAGGGTCGCTGTAAATAACGGTTTTGCTATTATCTCATTATTATCCAAACATGCGGACATAAGGGCAAGAGTAATGGAGCTTATTGAATTGCCAAAAATAGATTATAATTCTATAGGCGGTCTTGACCAGCAAATCAAGGAAGTAATAGAAACCGTTGAACTTCCTTTAACAGATCCACTGTTGTTCGAGGAAGTGGGTGTTGAACCACCCAGGGGCATACTGCTCCACGGACCGCCCGGGTCTGGAAAAACTCTTATTGCAAAGGCAGTTGCCAGTCGTGCTAAAGCTACCTTTATCAGGATGTCAGGTTCGGAACTTGTCCAGAAATTTGTTGGGGAAGGTGCCAGGCTCGTACGGGACGTATTCCAGATGGCAGCAGAAAAGTCACCAAGTATAATTTTTATTGATGAGATAGATGCCGTGGGCGGTCACAGGACACATGACGGTACCACAGGTTCTGCTGAAGTGAACAGGACAATGATACAGTTACTGGCTGAATTAGATGGTTTTGAAGAGCGTGGTGATGTTAAGATCATTGCAGCAACTAACAGGATCGATTTGCTTGATCCGGCCCTGCTGCGACCGGGCAGGTTTGACAGGATCATAGAGATACCAATGCCTGATGATAAAGGACGCATGGAAATATTCAAGATCTATACCAGGAAAATGTCACTGGATAAGGATGTGGATTTCAATAAATTGGTATCAATGACCGATGGTTTAAGCGGTGCTGATATCAAAGCTATAGTAACAGAAACAGGAATGTTTGTAATTCGAAGACGCGGGAAGACAATCAAGATGAGCGATTTTCTTGAGGCTTATAATAAGATTATCGTTGAGGACACAGNNTAATGGATTTTTTCCAATATGACTGAATTACTTACTGAAAAAGAAGGGAATATTGCTCTCGAATTATCAAGAAGAGCTATAATTGAATATTTATCAAGCAACAGAACCATTGAGGCTGATGATCTTCCTTCGGTTTTTTATAAGAACAGAGGAGTATTTGTCACCCTAAATAAAAGAATTAATACTATAAAGGAACTGCGGGGCTGTATTGGGAGACCATATCCTGTAATGCTATTAGGTGATGCAATTATCATTTCTGCTATTAATGCAGCTACTGAAGATCCCAGATTCATGTCTGTTACCATTAAGGAGATGGATGATATTGAGATCGAGGTCACTGTGCTTACCATGCCGTATAAACTGGAAGGCAGACCAGAAGAATTACCTGGAAAAATTGAAATAGGCAGGCACGGCCTGATCGTACAGAAAGGATTCAATTCCGGACTACTGCTTCCGCAAGTGGCTGAGGAACATGGTTTTAATGCAGAGGAATTCCTCACCCAGACCTGTATGAAAGCAGGATTGGCTCCAGATGCCTGGTTTGATCCTGATACGCAGGTATGTGCCTTTGAAGGGCAGATTTTTTCTCAGACTTAAATTAAACCCACTACCATGATCATGCCCACCAGACATACGGCACTAAAAGTATCAATAATACTTGACATCATAGGTATACAGTGATTATCAGGGTCCAGCCTGAGTTTGTAAGTAAAAAGGGCAATATAATATCCAATTACATTTACAATAGCTACAGCAATAAAACCGGCTGTTGTACTGATAAATACCATAATGTTCAAACCTGGTGTTTCAATTTCCATCAATAAACTTACTGCAAATGCCATGACTCCAACTAAAGGAAAGATAACTATAGAATAGATATATATCAATAGAACATTTGGCAGTATTTCTTTCCCTGGCAGCATACCGGGATTAAACAGACCTGTGTGGAGCATAGTGGACAGTCGGGATGTAAGAATGCCCCCCAATGCATTATTTTTTTCCAGGAATAATGGAACCATTACCAACAATGCAGGAAATGCTATAAAATTTTCCAGTTTTGAATTGATGATAATTCCTGCAGCAGTACTCATCACCCCTGCCAGAAGCAATACAGGAATACTCTCATAGATGATACGTTTCATATTATCCAGTTTAGAGACTATGATCACTATTATATTCAATACAGCCAGTATTGCAAACAGAATAAATAGTATATTGTGAAGAGCCGAAGATTCGTTTCCTATCAATATTATCGCTAAAAAGAGTGCAGGTAGTGTTACCATATCCCCGGCGGCCGTGATTATAGGAGCACTTATATTATCGATATCCCAGTCACGTTTATAGCCCATAACAGCCACACCTACTGTTATCAGGAGTACGAAGACGCTTGAGATGATCCCTCCGATCATGGAGATCAATACGAATTCTACTATACCTATACTTTCAATTTTTAGTAGCACGGCAAAAAGCCAGGCAATTATGCCCAGTGCAAAAGAGATCAATACCGTATTGATCATAGAAGCATAGATATTCTGACTCAGGATACTGTTCGTATTTAATGACGTACTGAACATACCAGTATGTAGTGCTGTACCCAGGCGTGATCCCATAGCACCGAAAATATTGCCCCTCATACCAATAGCAGGAGTGATAAGTAGAAATAAACCAGGTAAGG
>MZXQ01000252.1:4153-6961 GCA_002926195.1 Candidatus Methanomarinus sp. HR1
CATATCAGGTAAGATTAATTATGCCCAAAAAAATTGAGCATTGTTCCCTTAATATGAAGGAACTTCTCGTAGAGATGAAGGATACTTCCGAGTTGATGTTTGATCTGGCTTATTCTGCCATGATCTATGATAATGAGGATATTGCAGAAGAGGTACTCCGTCTGGAAGACAAGATGGATACTCTTGAGTATTATATGAAGATCTCAGCTATGCAGGCTGCCCGAAGGTTGGATGAGGCACACCAGTTGTCGGGAGTACTAAAAGCTTCATCGGCTGCAGAGAATATTTCTAATGCCGCAGGGGATATTGCCAATATTGCCATACTTAAGATGGGTATTCCTCCTGAACTGAAAGCAGATATCAGGGAAGCTGAGGAAACCGTCACAAAAATTATTATTGATTCGCAAAGCCCGATAATTGGAAAGACACTGGGTGAACTCAAACTTGAAACAGAGACAGGTATGCGAGTTATTGCCATACGTCATGGATCTGCCTGGATATATGATCCAAAAGAGGATACATCCATCCTCAATGATGATATTCTATTTGCAAGAGGGCATGATAATGGACTGTCCTTGTTTACTGAATATGTTACCGGCAAGCCTTTTGAGACACGTGAGTACACACCAACAAGTACTTTTGATGAGATGGACAGCCTGGATAAAGCTGTGGATATTATTGTTGAAATGAAGAATAAAGCAGAACTCTCGGTGGGTCTGGCGTATTCGGCTGTATTATTCTATAATAAGGAGATTGCAGATGAGGTCAGGATCCTGGAAGAAGAGATGGACCAGATGAAATATGAACTTCAACACTGGGTACTTGAGAGTGCCAGGCATGTAAAGGATGTGGACGATCTTCGTGGTCTGCTACATCTGGCAAATGCCTCGGAATCTATTTCAGATGCTGCATATGAGATTGCGGATATTGTACTTAGAGATATTGAACTTCATCCCATTTTCATGATGGCGGTCAGGGAATCCGATGAAGTCATCACAAAGGTCATTGTAACAGAAGGATCATCTGTTGCTGGTAAGACACTGGGTGAATTGCGGCTTGAAACAGAAACCGGTATGTTTGTGATGGCAGTAAGAAGGGGCAGTCGATGGGTATATAGACCCGGTGCAAAGTCTGGAATAGCCAGTGGTGATGTCATGATCGTCAGAGGTTCACTTGAAGGTGAAGCCTGTTTACTGGAAATGGCTACCAGAACATAATTTTTAAATATTCCTTGGGCATCTTTGCATGAAGCTCCAAAGGAGCCAAAGACAAGAAAATGCTCCCTTCGGTCGCATTTACTTGAGATATATTTTCACAAGAAAATGTGAAGCTTTTTCAATATATTAAGTTATACCTAATATACTAATAAAAACATTATTGATCAAGGTGAATGATTTGCGCAAGAAACTAACAGTGATACCAGAGAGATGTTCAGGATGCAGAGTATGTGAACTGGTATGTGCAATAGCTCATACCGGAGTGAATAATCCAAAAAAAGCCAGGATAAAGATCATATCACTTTACCCGCATCCGGTTATAAAGATGCCTATTGTCTGCGAACAGTGTAAAAAACCAAAATGTAGGGATGTATGTCCTACAGATGCTATTGTAGTCAATGATGGTGTGGTTACTATACTGGAAGACAAATGCATCTCATGTCATGCCTGTATCAGTGCATGTCCAACCGGTGCTATTTTTATACATGAGGATATAGATACCCCCTTTAAATGTGATTTGTGTGGCGGTGATCCGGAATGTGCCAGAGCCTGCCCTAAAAAAGCTATCCTGTATATCCCCGAACATACACTTGGTCAGTCCCACCGCTTAAAAGCAGCACTGCAGTATGCTCATATGCAAGAAGTTGAATATTATGAGAAAGGTGTAAAGAAGAAACTCAGATATGCAGAGATCGAGACCGGTGGCACCAGAGGTGATAACAATGAAAATTAAAGGTGGATATCATAACAGGATCCTCCATGTTGATCTGACAAAATGCAAAACCAGTGTGGAACAGGTGAATAGTGAGTTTGCACTGAAATATATAGGCGGACGGGGCTGGGGTGCACGTCTGGTATGGGAGCATCTAAAAGAAGATTGTGATCCGTTGGGTCCTGATAATATCATAGTAATAGCTCCCGGACCATTATCCGGGTTATATCTGCCAGCATCAGGCAAGACATCTATTTGTTCTATCAGCCCGACTACAGGTATCTACGGGGATAGTAATATAGGAGGTATGATCGGCGTGGAACTGCGCCAGGCCGGGTTTGATGCTATGGTGATCCATGGCAGGTCATCCGAACTGTCCTATCTGTGGATAGATGATGATGATATCCAGCTTATGAGTGCTGCCAAATATCAGGGTATGGGTAGTATTGAAACAGAACATCAACTCAGGGAAGATATTGGGGATGAGACTGTTAAAGTAGCTTCCATCGGTCCTGCTGGCGAGAAAATGGTAAGAATGGCCTGTATCAGTGCAGATTGGGGACGCAATGCCGGTCGTACAGGAATGGGGGCCGTCCTGGGTTCAAAGAATTTAAAAGCCATTGCTATTCGCGGTTCTAAAGATATCCCGGTAGCTGACCTGCCCCGTCTAACTGAAATAAGTAATCAGGCATATAAAACATTATCAAAACATAACCTGTTCGAGTTCTGGCAGCGTCAGGGTCTGATGAGTGTTATAGATTATGCTAATACTGTTGGCATCCTGCCTACCCGTAATTTCAAGGATGCGTATTTCGATGAAGCAGAAAAGATCAATGGCGATGTCATGGAACTGAATTATAAGATAGGCGATACGGCCTG
>MZXQ01000252.1:7006-7248 GCA_002926195.1 Candidatus Methanomarinus sp. HR1
GGGTCCAATCTTGGTATCAGTGACTTTGATGCTATACTGCGGGGTAATTACCTGTGTGATGAGTATGGCATAGATACTATCACAACAGGCAGTCTTATCGGTGTAATGATCGAAGCATATGAAAAGGGACTGGTAAGCCTGGATGATGTTGATGGCATGGCTTTACAATGGGGTGATGATGATAATATCATGGATCTGATACGCAAGATAGCATTCAGGGAAGGTGTTGGTGATACACTGGC
>MZXQ01000252.1:7262-7929 GCA_002926195.1 Candidatus Methanomarinus sp. HR1
TTACTATGGCACTTGGATATGGAACTTCGGATATAGGAGCTCACCATGCAAGGGCATGGCCTGTTGCCAAGGAATTGGAGATGGGGGAAAAGTGGGACCTCCGACAAAAGGCAGATCTTGTTATTTATCATCAGACAGTACGACCACTGTTTGATATGCTGGGAGTATGCAGGCTGCCCTGGATTGAATTAGGATTTGATGAAAATACTTATGCTGAGTTCTATAGTGCAGCAACAGGTATTGAAATCACACTAAAGGAATTGTTAAATCTCAGTAACAACGTATATAACCTGACCCGTGCTATCAATATCAGACTCGGTATGACCCGGGCAGATGATAAACCTCCGGAGAGGGTATTTAATGACCCAATCAAGACAGGACCACATGCCGGAAAGGCTTTAAGCAGGGAAGAATACGAGAATATACTGGATATATACTACCGGCGGCGAGGCTGGGATATTGATGGTATACCTACTGATGAGACCTTAATAGCAAGCGATCTTGAAGATGTGATCAAATACATGGAACCCAAACGAAAATCTAATGATGCTGTAAAGACCCGGAAGTGATATGGATGGAAAATAAGACAATAGGATTTATTGGTACTGGAAAGATGGGAGAGGCACTGATAAAAGGAATTGTCAGAGCAGATCTGGTGGAACGATCT
>MZXQ01000252.1:7965-8805 GCA_002926195.1 Candidatus Methanomarinus sp. HR1
ATTATTCTGGCGATCAAACCGCAGATTATTCATCATGTTCTACAGGGGATTAAAGATTCAGTCACTAAAAAGCACTTGTTCATTTCTATTGCTGCAGGAGTGAGCACTGATAATCTGGCAGAAGAGCTGCCTTCTGGTACACGAATTGTACGTGTCATGCCTAATATCTGTGCTACAGTAGGCGAAGCTGCCTCTGCTATTTGTCCGGGTAGTGCGGCCGATGATTCTGATGTGGAAACTGCCAGGTGGATATTAAATGCAGTAGGCAGAACTGTGGTAGTAGAGGAACATCTGATGGATGCTGTTACCGGATTATCTGGCAGTGGACCTGCATTTGTTTTTGTAGTCATCAGGGCACTTGCAGACGGAGGTGTACACCAGGGGCTGGATAGAGCCACAGCCCAAACACTGGCTGCACAGACTGTACTGGGTGCAGCCAGGATGGTACTTGACCTGGGGCAGCACCCTGGTGAGTTGAAGG
Source organism: Candidatus Methanomarinus sp. HR1 (assembly GCA_002926195.1). Taxonomy (GTDB): domain Archaea; phylum Halobacteriota; class Methanosarcinia; order Methanosarcinales; family Methanocomedenaceae; genus Methanomarinus. Next base: position 8,447 of record MZXQ01000252.1, read on the forward strand.
ATATGGTGAGTTCACCTGCCGGAACAACTATACATGGGATAGAGGCACTGGAGAAAGGGCAGGTCAGGGCAGGTTTAATGAGTGCTGTGATAGCTGCTTCCAGGAGATCAACGGAACTGGGTAATTAATGAGGATATTATGTCCGTTGACGGAACTAATCTGATCCTGCAGAAAAAACCGACCTTAGCGCTGCTTGCTATTAACAGAGAAGAAGAAACCTATGCATCCTTAATATCAAGGGAGATCGGATCTACTTTTGCACATACTGCAAATATTCTTGGTAAACTTGAAGATGAAGGACTGGTACGGTTTGAGACCAGTGATAATGATAACCGTGTAAAGAGTGTGGGTCTGACATC
>MZXQ01000252.1:8959-9226 GCA_002926195.1 Candidatus Methanomarinus sp. HR1
ATTGGGCAGCGGCTCGGACCTTATCGCAGGGAGTTGAGGAAGATTATTAAGACTGGTAAAAAAGTAGAAGTAAAGCAGGCTGCTACATTGGATAAGAAGATCGAAGATGTTTTTGGGGAAAGNNCCAAAAAAGGATGTTAAAGAGTTTGCCCGGAAGCTTAGAGTGATCAATGACAATATCGAATTGGTCCAAAAGGAAGAACTGAGTAGTAAAAAGAGTATTTCCCAGAAGGATTTTGTACGCATTGGGCAGCGGCTCGGACCTTA
>MZXQ01000252.1:9304-10311 GCA_002926195.1 Candidatus Methanomarinus sp. HR1
CTGAGGGGACAGTAAGAAATATCTTAAGTCACCGATCCCGGACTTCGCTTCGCTAAGTCCAGGGCATCAACGGGAGGGAGGTCGGGTTGTTAGATCAGTATGTATAGATATGGTGTGAGTAGGTGGATGTTCGACAAAGGCAGCAAAATGCTTGTTTTTCATTTTCTCTTTTCATGAAGTTGTAGCAAAATTCAATTTCCTTAAGAATAGAAAATATAAATTAAAGTATACTATATTTGGTAGTGTTTTATCATTTATAAATGCTTTTTCTGTGTCCAATTCTTAAAATTACTATATTATTATCGACAATATCAAATATAACTCGATAATCTCCTATTTTAAATCTATATGTTCCTATTTTATGATTTATTAATTTTATACTATGTTTCTGTGGTTCTTTAGTATATTCCTTTAGTTTAACAGCAATTTTATTTTGGATATATTTGTCAATGTTTTCCAAGTCTTTCAATGACCTTTTGGTAAATACTACCTTATACATCAAAGATTTCCTCAAAATTTTTTACTCTACCTTCCTTATAATCAGATCTTGCCTCATTAATTGAGTGGAGATAATCATCACTTGAAAGCGCTAATATATCTTCGATAAAATCTTCCATGGTTCCTTTGACCGTATCAGATATAAGAGAGTGTAATTCCACAACAGTCAAATCCTTTACTTTTGTTTCTATAAGTAACACCTTCTTTTATTATTCAATTACAAACACTTAAAAATCTCCTCAAATTAAGATGTTTCAGTTCTTCTTCACATGTACATACGGTTTAGGAATATATTTAGATTGCGTACTCTCACTTTATAAAAATCATCTAAACGATTATCCCAACCTCTGGCAGTATTACTCACCTACTATGAAGCATCATCTAGGCCATCTCGGATTGGAAGTATGAGGCATCCATTGGGAGTTGGATGTTATGATTAAACAAATAGATGTACTATGGGTAGGTGTTCATTGAAAGTAGCATAGAGTATTGTTATCTTTTTCGACATT
>MZXQ01000053.1 GCA_002926195.1 Candidatus Methanomarinus sp. HR1
ATGCATACCTTGCACATCAACTGATTCAATCAATTTCCGATGGTTACAGGGAAAATACTGGCGAACCCTTGCTTTTGATAGATATGACCAGGGCGAATCAACTGATACGAATGTTGATCGGAGAACCCATTGCAACCGATCTTGATGAAATTATTATAACGGTTATGGTCGAAGCATATATCTTAAATTCATTGCAATTGTTAATAGACCATGGAAGGAAATCTCCAATAAAATGGAATGACCCTGTGTGGGACGACGCCACAATAGACGAGATTGTTGATGAACACCTGGTGGTAATGAGGATCGTTTTGTAATTAAATGGTGGAAATGAAATAAGGTCTTGTGGGTAAGTTGTTGAAAATAACAAGCATCCGGCTTGTTTGTTAATATCATCAAAACATTGATTATGTCAACAACTTATCCACACTACCAAGTATCCATAGTTTTGCAGGTATCTTTTCTTCGTCAGATTAAAATGAAATCGCTATGTGTCGCAAGAACAAAATCCTCCCTTCGGTCGGATTTTCTTGACTGAAGCTTCGAAGAAGCTGAAGATTAGAAAATGTGAACGGAGTGAACATTTTCGATACATCAAGTTATACTTGATATACTAAAAAAAGCGCACATAAGATCGATTATACGCAGTATTATCGACTACCAATAGAATCAAATTCAACTTCTGTCATTAAACACTAAGATTTTATTGCCTATAAATTTTGATTTATCCTTAAAAGTCCATTTCTTGTTTGGTATATAGCTACTAATCATTCCTATAGAGTATGAAATCGTATTGAAAATGATAAGATAATAGCCATTGTAAATCCCTGATGCAAACATCAGTAGATAAAGAACAAAAAACGGATGGTGAAACCTTCATTTATGGGCCACTTTAAAAGATAGGTAATATATATAATAGATGTGTTATATATATTAAACATATATTCAGGATATTTAAATGGCATATTTAGATAATATCAAAATAATAAAAGAAACTATTTGGAGTTTTGCTTCAAAAGGAATTGCATTTTTATTATTGTTCTTATTGAATGTATATCTTGCTAGAAATTTAGGAATTGATCAATTTGGTATATGGACTTTTTATTTTTCTCTTATCACAATCTTTATTTTTCTATCTAGTTTTGGAATTGATTTTTCTACTAAAAAATTCCTTGCTCAATATAATAATGAATTGGAATTAACTAACGTATTAAGGTCTTCAGTTAAGTTAAGACTTATTTTCAGTATTGTTTTTTGTGTAATTCTAATTCTAATTCATGAACCTTTAGCAATCATTATTGGCAGACCTGAATTTTCCTATTATTTCCTGTTATCCGTACCAATTATTCTGTTTGCAGGATTTTGTGAATTTCTAAAACAGGCATTTATTGGTTTACATCAAATAAAATATAATTGTATCATGAATACATTGGAATATGGTTCTAAATTATTTTTGGTAGTTTTTATTATACCAGTTCCACTATTAATTTCTGATATTATCAAATCATTTACTATAGCATATTCAATTTCAGTATTTATTGGATTGTATATTTTA
>MZXQ01000251.1:0-206 GCA_002926195.1 Candidatus Methanomarinus sp. HR1
CCCTTCTATATCCGCTTCCCCACTCTTCCATCAGCCCCAGTTCTCGAAGGACACGGACGATTACTCGATTGCGTACCTTGCTTACTCCATCCATGAAGTCTTCCATAGTCATGCCGAAAGGTAACATACCCGGATTCTGAATTTCCATTCTATCTGAGTATATAGCAATTAAAATATGCATACCTGTCAGGGAATAATCGGTATGA
>MZXQ01000251.1:282-4252 GCA_002926195.1 Candidatus Methanomarinus sp. HR1
CACTTCCTTCCATGTCCAGACGGTCAATAAAATCCGTTTTATCCGTTCCCCGGAATCGGGCACAGCTTACACGAGCATCCGGAAAGAAAGTTTGCCGGACTTTATCACAAGCAAATAGAATCACGCCGCCCTTAGATACAGCTAATTTCCCTGCATAGGGCACTAGCACACCCATAGTCTCGAGTTTACACTCATCAACAGCACGCCCGACAGATTTAAAAATCTGTTCTATCCTGACCATATCCAGATCATGCGCAGTTACATCAGGCATTGGTATCTTGTCATATGTAATTCCTCCCAGGGAGCGTTGCAACTCAGCCAACAGCTCCTCCCCATCTCTTCGGTTTGTGGAACCGAGGCGTATACACAGGGATTATACTATTTCTCCCAATGTTGGGATCAGGATATATGATGATAGGCTAATTGTCTGGAGCCCGGGTGGGAATTTTCAACAGTTTTATAAAGATAGAAGTTATAATTATGTTTGCCAGTGAAGAATTTTAACCAAAGATTGTACATAACCTATTTTTTCAGAGGCAATACGAAAAATAAGAACCATGTATAAATATAAAGAAATGAAAACTGAACTTTTGATAACAGAGATGGTTTCTCTTTGTCTGGATGTTCCACAGGAACTAGCTCAAGAGATAGCATCAAGAGATGATGCTGTTTCTTATCTACAGGGTATACTTCAAAATGAGAAATATTGGTATCAAGGTGGACCTGGAGATGCCTGGGCACCAATTCATGCTATTCATATACTACCTCTAATAAAAACAAAAGATGCTCTTGAGCTTTTGCTTGATATAATGAGAGACGAAAGTGACGCTTTAGGCGATTGGATCACAGAGAGTACACCAACTTTAATTGCCGCCTTTGGTGAAAGTGCAATAGAACGACTTAAGGAATATATTCTAGATGAAACACTTGACATCTATATTCGAGGCTCTGTTGCCACAGCTTTAAATGTGATTGCTAATCAGTATCCTGATAAAAAAGATGACATAAAATCATTTCTTTCAGAACTTTTCGAGGGTGTTAATGATCCTACACTTGCAGCATTCTTTGTAGATGAATTGCTTTCATTCAAGGACCAGAACCTTCTACCTCAAATACACAGAGCATTTGAAAAAGGAAGAATTGATACGGAGGTAATAAGTTGTGATGATGTTGATTGGGTTTTCAATCTCCCGGAGGAAAGGCAAAGCTATAGCAAGTTTATGAAAAACCCGATAGAGCATTTTTCTAAGGAGAACATTAATTATTTCAGAAAAATGTATTATCCGGAGTCAAAAATTCATACAAAAAAAACTAAGACGAAAATTGGTCGTAATGATCCTTGTCCGTGTGGTTCAGGAAAGAAATATAAGAAATGTTGCATGAAAATTTGAAAAAATTTGCCAAGGAAAGCACAGGGGATTTATTATGGATAAAACTATCAGAACCATTAGTTAAAAATATATATTTTCTATGCCTGCCTTATTGATGGGAGTACTCACCCTCATTTTATCAAACCACCCATAAAAAATTAAATACTAATCCACATTAGTACTAATCGTCATTAGTAAATTCATCGGCCGCCAAAAAGAACTCTCAGTGCTGGAAGACGAATGGAACAAAACCAATGGCCGGTTAATAATACATTACGGAAGACGGNNGGATAGGCAAGAATGGAGTAGCGAAGAGCCAAATTAATTTTATCTCCTTTTATTTATCATACAGCATACCACCAGCAATCCAATGATTGTTAACAAAACTCCAAATCCGGAAGATTCCGGCGTAGTAGATACTGAATTATTCAGCATTGTAGAAGAAGATATATCTGGTGTTGATGCTGCAAAATATAAAGGCTCACCGAACTCTTCATTGCCAAAATTCATGATTATCTCCTGTCCATTTTGAGATATGATATAATCTATGAACTTTACTGCCATTTCATAGTTCACATCCGGATATTTTTCAGGATTTACAGCTATCGCATGATATTGATTGACCAATATCGGATCATCTTCAACCAATACACTCAGATTTAGGTTTTGTTTCAATTTAATGTATGTACTTCTATCAGTCATGAAATATCCCTGCTGAGTATCCGCCATCTCCAGCGTAGCACCCATAAAATCGTTAGTTATTATGTACCAGTCTCCCTCAGGCGTTATTCCAGTTAGATTCCAGACATACATCTCTTTATTATGCGTTCCTGAATTATCTCCTCTTGAAAAGAAGATCGATTTTGTCTTTGCGATTTTTTCATATGCATCAGCAACATCAGTTATCCCATTTACTCTGGCAGGATCATTATCGGGACCTACTATCACAAAATCGTTATACATAATGTAAGTTCTATTCAATCCATACCCATCAGCAATGAATTCCTCCTCTGCTTCGGGTGCATGTACTATCACAAGATCGACCTTTCCATCTCTTCCAAGATTTATAGAAGCGCCACTACCTGCTTTGGTCACTTCTACCGTGCAGTTATTTATCTCGTTAAAGGACGTACTCAGTGCGTCTACCAAACCAAGTTCATATGGACTTCCGGTTGCGATCTTGAGTACTGAATCATGTTGGGTACTATCAGCTGCTGCAGGAAATATGCAAAATGCTGTGACCAATATACATGTAATCATTAATTTCTGTAATAATTGTTTTTGTATTCTCATTATTTACACCTATTAGTAAAAAATATCAATCATCACCATATAGAATATGCTCACTCCGTTCACAGGTTTGCCAAAGCCTGGTCCAGATCCGCTATAATGTCATCCGGATCTTCTATACCCACTGAAATTCTCACCAGGTCATCAGTTATTCCTGTCATCGTTTTTACCTCAGCAGGTACATTTGCGTGAGTCATAGAAGCGGGATGCTGGATCAGGGTATCAACTGAACCGAGACTAACTGCTAAAGAACATAATTCAACACCGTTCATAAGTTTTTGGCCAGCTTCCATTNNCCCTTAATTCCAAAAGAGATCATACCGCCAAAACCAGTCATCTGCTTTTTTGCGATATCATATTGAGGATGACTTGCTAATCGAGGATACCTGACCCACCCGATTTTGGGATGTGACTCTAAAAATTCTGCCACTTTCATAGCATTGCTGGCATGCTTTTCCATTCTAATATGCAACGTTTTCAATCCTCGAATGCACAACCATGCTTCATGCGGACCCATTATTCCTCCGGTACAATTAACAACAGATTTCATGCTTTCGATAAAATCTTTTTTCCCGACAACAACGCCACCNNAAAAGATCTGCGTGGCCACCAATATATTTTGTACAACTATGAACAACAACGTCTGCACCTAATTGTAATGGTCTTTGGAAGCACGGAGTTGTAAATGTACTGTCAACGACAGACAGAGCACCAATATCCCTGGACAATTTACCTATCTCTTCAATATCACTAACTATCATAGTGGGATTAGCTGGTGTTTCTAAAAAGATGATCCTGGTATTTTTCTTTAAGTTTTTCTTCACTTCTTCAAGATCAGACGTATCAACAAAACTGACTTCAATGCCGAACCTGGTTAGAATTGAGGAGAATAATCCGTATGTACCACCGTAGACCACATTTGTTGATAAAAGATGGTCTCCCTGTTTCAGTTGAGAAAGAGCAACAGCAGTTATTGCAGCCATGCCAGATGAGAAGGTTTGACCCGTTTCACCGCCTTCAAGAGCAGCGATCTTTTTTACAAAAACTTCATGTGTAGGCGTGTTTGGCGGTACACGGGCATATATGTATCCCTCTTCTTCGCCGGCAAACCGTGCAGCACCTTGTTGGGCATTATCAAATACAAAGGTGGAAGTTTGATATATCGGCGTTGTATGCGCTCCATATAAAAGATCCGGTGCTTCTCCGGCATGAACACATTGAGTGCTGAACTTCTTTTCCTTTTTCATCTTCCTTCAATTTCTGAGACTTTTTAATTTATAGTGAAAATGCCATGCTTGATTATATAGTTT
>MZXQ01000251.1:4283-5062 GCA_002926195.1 Candidatus Methanomarinus sp. HR1
ATAAATATGACAGATAACATGTACCACCAAAAAACTACCTGACAGAAATAAGCGTATTTTAACGGTGGTTGAAAATGAGATGAATCCTGCACATCAGGCAGGATTATTAGCTGGAAAAACTATATGAAGGTAAAAATATGGACGTAATTGTAAAAGTATTCGGATCAGAACCGCCCTGTGCTAAATGCAAGATGGCTTATGATGTCACCAGGAAGGTTCAGGAACAGATTGGGGAGGGGGTTGTGGTTGAAAAATACAGTGCACTCAGCGAAGAAGGTGATAAATATGGTATCATGATGACACCAACTGTGGTCGTAGCTGATGAGATCGCAGTCGTCGGCAAAGTGCCTTCTGAAAATAAACTGGAGCAGATCATCAGATCAAAGATGAGAGATGATTAGATTCCTGAGGGATATATTGACAGTTGAATATAGTTGCTGTTCCTTCCGGGATGTGAAGCGAACCCTTGTGAAGATTGAAGATGCCATCATTGGTATTGCGGGGTTGGATCAGATATTCGAAAAATTGTACACTTCTAAAAAAAGCCCTGATGATGTTGATGGAATGGAAATGGTATATTTGGCATCGTTTTATAATTATATTCCGAATGGAAAAGTTGAGGTATATGCGGAAGCACTGATAAAAGAATATAGACAATTCTATAGCGATATGGAAGAAGTTGAAGCATGACATTTGTTGGAAGCTTACTCAAATCGGCTGTATATAGGATAAACGAGAGGTTTTAATGTCGATTCAAATATGCCCGGGATTTTTCAGAC
>MZXQ01000251.1:5067-5894 GCA_002926195.1 Candidatus Methanomarinus sp. HR1
GATTGTGAATGTGAGGTAGGTCCGGCAACCCTATAATCCCAAAATCCCAAAATCCAGCGCAAGCGACAGCACAATAGCAATAATTGAAAATGCAAAGATAACAAGGTAATTCAATCGTTCCTTGGACACAGAAAGACTCCGTATGATATAATTGAGTCCCTCAAAATCCTCTTCTGTGAGAGGTTCCCGTCTGTCTATCTTATCATGTAAATCAAGGTCTTTTATCACCCCGTATCTGCGCTTACCAATATGATACCTGTAGGCAAAGAACCACAAATACCCCAAAATTCCCAGATACCACATCACCCGTGCATAAATATCCCCATAATGGTCGGCAATTATCACCAGTCTGAGCGACAGTGCTGAGATAAGACCCACCCAAAAATACATTTTTATCACAGACATCCTGTATCCTTTCGGTATCTTCACTTTGGCCTTGCCAGATTCAAAGTCCTTCATGAGAACACTATATTCATATTCATGATAGTTTAATGTTCTCAATAAATGTAATACAGCCTTCATGGTTTATTATCAAGCCCCATAGCCCGGGCATTGGGGCACTCCTTCTTTGCAGCGCAGTGAATGCACGCTGTTTTTTGAAAGACCACAAAGAACCGGAACAAAAGCAATCCAATGACTGCAAACCATATTGCCAGTACTATGAACGAGAAATCCAGGATCAGCGCAGGGATCATAGCAATAATGGGCAGGAACAGGGCCGCCATATACAGGTTGTTATGACAGAACACTCCCTCCCCGCGTTTTGGAAAATCTTTCACGTTCCCTTCCCGTGCAATTTTTTTCGACACCAGGTTCATTCCTGATGT
>MZXQ01000250.1:0-426 GCA_002926195.1 Candidatus Methanomarinus sp. HR1
ATGTGAAAATGTGGCAGCAATAGGTAGTGTTTCCGAGGCATTAAGATGTTCAAACCGTTTCTCGAAATTTAGAATAGTAAAGCCTACTACTTCTTTTGTTTTAGTATCAAGTCGCATGACTATATCATTACCTAATTCTTTTGATATTGCATCACTAGGTTCACCAATTGTGATATCAAGGACATCTCCCTGTTTATCAAAGAAGATTTTTAAATTTTTTTCCATACAACTTCACCTCTTTTTATTCTATCAGTAATATATGATGTAATTACTATTTCTTCACATAATTTCACAACTACGCATATATACTACTTTTAATTAATTCAGGATTTTCTAAGGTACCACTTAATTCTTTTAATAATTCCTTAAGTTCAGGATGAGTATCTGTTATATGTTTCCATCGCTCATTAGTGAGTTTAATTTTTC
>MZXQ01000250.1:437-648 GCA_002926195.1 Candidatus Methanomarinus sp. HR1
TCGTTTACTTCGGAGATTGCGAGATATCAATCGGACTATTCAAATTGACCTATTAATATCCAGCATATTTTTCTTTTTCCTTCTTAACCAATTCACTATAATATTTACCAGCAGCTACGACATCCATCAAAGCACCGCGGTCCATATCTCCCTTCACCTTAACCATCCATATCTCATAGGGATCATCATTGATACGATTAGGCTCATCCCA
>MZXQ01000250.1:725-2831 GCA_002926195.1 Candidatus Methanomarinus sp. HR1
TGACCCAGATGAGTGATACCTATGGTCAGATTGTCACCTTCAATAACCCAAACATGGTTCTTCAAATACAATCTATCTTCCGGAAATATAAATCCTTCAATTAACATATTCTGCTTTCTCCTTTGAATTCTTGCTGTATATATTTTATATGAATATATCTCAAGTAAATCCGACCGAAGGGAGGATTTTCTTGTATAACGATATTTTGATAGTCACTTCATCTTCAACATTAAAAAGTTTCTGGCCGTACATAAGAGGGATCACTTTAATAGTTGGTTCTGAAAAAAACAATGAAAAACCCAATAGCAGACAATCCACATGCTTGTTAAATACATCAGATACAATACTGGCTTTAACATGATGGGATGAGATCATAAATCTGTTACCTGCTGATTTGACATAAGGAACAGGTACACACTCCCCAATAAGACCGAAATAATCAATAGAGTCCACTGAATCAACAGGTATCAATCCATCCAAAAGACACCCCCCCAGCTCAAAACCTTTGACATCCTGCCCTTCATATTCTCCTTTTAACAATGCATATCTCTCATCGCAAAACACTACCCTGCAGTGTATTTCAGATTCAAGAGAAGAATCCGGACTGGAAAAGCTAATACTTGTTATCAGTGGATTATGGTTGCTGGCACGAATATAATCCCTTGCATTTCTTACCTCAACATGCACATGCGGATCATTCCAGAAATAGAAATATCCGTTGTGGATCAATATACCCAAAGGGTCACCAACAGATATTGTATCACCAATCGTTACTGTTGGTTTCATATGCAGGATCTTAACCACACTATCTCCCTGCTTGATGGCTGTAATATATTCTATAAAGTCACGCTTAATAAATGGCGTAGGCGTAGAATATTCCCTGATATCTATCACTGTTCCCTCAACCGGTGAAGGAGACATATCCCCGAAATCTCCACCTGGATAAATATCTACTGCACTTAAACTGGTATGGGCTGCGAACGGACTTTTAAAAAACGAGAATTTGCCGCTAATGGGTGCGAAAATTTTCACTCCCCTGCATTCTGCTATGGGTATCATTTGTACCATGTGTACCCTGGACTGTGATATCATATATCTTCACCATATGAACAACACATGTTGTTTATTTCATTGATCGTAAGTCCCAGTTCCCTGGCAGTTCGATAACATTGCCTGGATGGTACAGCAACTCTGTCCACTCCTGCTAACAGGGCACATTTATCAAGCATTGAACGGTATCTTCCTCCGGGTCTCACACAACTGAGTGATAGGGGTGTGGAAGGGAACATCTCCCTGGCTGAAGTGATCACCCGGATCACATCAGTGATTTCAGGTTTTTGAACATCTTCATAATCTGTACCTTGAGTAGGAATAAATATCACGATCACTACTACATCAGGATCATATTTCCGTACTATTTCAAGAGCTTTGAACTCCCCATCCAGTACACCACCATGAAGTCCCACAATAATATGGGGCGCCAGTGATATACCCAGCTTAAAAAGGTGAGAAAGGGTATTGTCATAATCCAGGGGTGTTTTGCTTAGACCATACACTTCATTGATCGTATTCCTGCTCCCTATGATATCCACCAGTGCCATATCCAGTCCGTAACCTTTAAGTTTCAGGGCTTGATCTCGGTTTATTAATCCAGTATGGGCACTGATCTTCAAATTAAATAACGATTTTATTGAGCTGATAATCTCACGGTGGTCATAGGTCGGTACTGATCCGTCTAACCTGCTGCCTCCTGACAGCAGTACTCCCTTTTCCCCTTTTGCGGCTAAGTTTTTAGCAATGTTGAATAAACTGTTAGAACTGGCATCTGCCATATGTTCCAGATAATGAGTTGAGCAATGCTTGCAGTTAAGATCGCAGTGGGTGCCTGTGATAGATACTGGTGTGAATGGATGGGGAAAAAACTGTACCGTATTTGCAAAAGTACGATAACGCACATCAAAGGCAGATATCATAGCACCTTTTAGAGACTCATCAAGACCTTCCAGTTCCCGGATGAGTTGATGAACGTGCGTGATATCAAAGTTCATAATGTATCCCAAGTTGTTGTTTTATCAGTGCAATTTCTGATTGCTCAGGTAATAAAGG
>MZXQ01000250.1:2851-5690 GCA_002926195.1 Candidatus Methanomarinus sp. HR1
TCCAGATCAGGACGATTTAGCCCGAAATGAGTGACGATTCCATTCTTGAATTTCATATATTTGCTATGAACAATATCCTTTCGTATAAGATAAGCTGCCAGCTGTACCCTCCGGTAATGCCTGATATCCGGTTTACCTCCCGTCCACCTGGTGCCTGGTAAGGGGGTATAGGCGAAGAGGGCTGAATGGATCCCTTTTTTATATAGTCTATTGATCAGTTCAATGACATCCTGGTCTGTTTCTCCCATGCCTACAATAATATGAGTACCTGTATACGGAAATTTACCGGAGGCCCTGATAAGTCCGTCCATATGGGAATCCCAGGAAAAAGGATTCTGTGCACCGGCGCCTTTGATCTGATGGAACAGCTCGGAGGTGGCTGCATCCAGTGGTATTACCAGATGATCAACGCCCAATTCCCGTAGTATATGAAACTTTGCATCATCCAGGGGGAATACTGATACCGAGATCGGAATGTCAGTAATGTTTCTAATGCGNNATATCCTGATACATAGCTGTCTGGATACAGGCTCTGTGTAAGTATTTTTTTTTATAAGCAATACCTAATCGCCTGACTACTTCATTGAGGTCTGCAGGCAAATACTGCCCTCTTGCTATGTGTTTTAACTCTCCGAGGGAATCCCTGGCCTGGGAACAGAACAGGCAGTTGGCCCGACAGTGTTCTGTGGAATATATCTGTAAATATGCAGTTGTAGGCGGTGCATCCATGAACATCAGTTCCATTCCAAGGACAGCCCGTGTACCGCCGGATACCCTCACCTGTTTCATATCCTGCCTCCGTAAAGGGGTTTATGAATGCGTGTGTTTTTAGAAGGCGGTACCCCGCAGCAGGTTCCATAAGACTGCATTCTATAGCCATGATATTGAGCATATTCAATTGCATATCGTGTGGGAATAGCAATGTTTTCTACTCCGCTTTCGATGGCCAGATGATCGATAAGTTCTCTGCTCTGGCCAAGTGAGCGGGCACAACCCAGTGTTATCGGAGTTTCAGGAAACATCTCTACTGCTTTTATAATTACCCTGGCAAAATCGACCGGGTCGGGTTTTACTCGGGAGAATGGAGTACCCCGCAGCGGCATCAATCCGGTTATCACCACAGTACTTACCTGGCATTCCTTAATCATTGAAAGGGCATGGAGTTCACCGCTTAATTTTCCACCATCAAGCCCCACACATATATGGGGGAACAGCCTAAGTCCTGCATTTGAGAGAGCCTTAAGGCTGGAAATATAATCATGCTCAGAAACCGTAAGACCATATACTCTCTGAACAGTTTCCATATCTCCTACCACATCGAACCCGACCCCGTCCAATCCGGATTGTTTGAGGATCTGTGCTTCTTTTTCATTAATAAACCCGGTATGTGCGACCACTATTAGATCCGTAGTATCCTTGATCGTCCTGATAGCATCAGACATTGCAGGTACAGGTACCTTTCCTTTTTTGTCACATCCACCGGTGATCAATAATCCCTTTGCACCATGACCCATCAGTTTTTGCGCCATAGAAATAAGGGATTTGGGACTTTTGCATGGTATCAAACGCTCCAGCAGTATGCCACCACAGTGTTTACAGTTGAGACTGCATTTGCTTCCTGTCAGGGAAATAGATGGAAATGAATGGGAAGTAATGTAGAAATTTAACTGTTTTCCTGATCGTAGGGTGGTATGAGCTCTGGCTTTTCTCATCCTGTCCCTTAATTTGGGATCTATAATATCATCCAGGTCGAATTCTCGAACTCCCATTCCCCCTGCTTACCTTTTATAAGTCCATTCATCTGATTGGTATTTGGGAAGCAACTCCCGGGCCATAGCTTCTTCCTTTTTTGAGGGATCAGAGTCTACCAGGTTCACGTCAAACCTTTTCTCAAAGTTCTTCCGGATCTTTCGCTTTACTGTTTCCATGTCTTCCTTTCGGCCCAGTTCTTTATCCATCCAGGTCATACCCTGTTCTATGGATTTGATCTGTTTATCCATTATTTTCTCTTTTGGAATATTTGAGATGCGTAACATCTCTTTAATATCAAAGTCCAGTAAAAGGGTTCCATGCTGAAGGGTCTTACCATCTCTTCTTGTCATGGCATTGCCCGATATTTTCTTGTTGTCCACGGTCACATCATTAATGGGACGAAAAGCTGCATTCAGTCCGTATTCCTTCAATGTATCAATAAGAATACCACATATTTGTTGATAAGATTCTACAATATCCAGGGGAAACTTATCTTCGTCTATGGTTCCTACCACTCCATAGTTGATCTGCCTGTCCAGATCATCAGAAAAAGCAATACCGCCGCCGCTGGTGCGCCTGACAATGGTATATTCTTCACACTGCGTAAGGTCCAGTTCGACTTCTGCCTTCTGGAAATATCCCAGTATGATCGATTTGGTGGGGGCCCAGAAAAAGAGGGTATTGCCTTCATCACATCTGTGTATGGCCTCATTCATGGCCATCATATTCCGTATATCTACTTTTCCAAAGTCGATACATCTGTATTCTTCCATTTATGTTCCTCCTATGGCCTGCATGATAGATCTGGTAAAATCTTCGGGTGTCGTCCCCGGAGATAGTATTTTTTCGGTTTTATACACATCTTCCACAACATATCGGATACTATCTTTTTCAGTATCCGTACCTATTAATCGCTGTGTGATCAAATCAATGGCATCTTCGGGGAGTAAAAAGAAATCCCCGGAAAAGGTAATGTCTGTTATTTTCCCTTTATCCACTTTCAAAAAAGAGCGGATAATACCACCTTTTGATTTATAGATGCCTTTTAAATAATCTTCGAATACCATTTTGTTTTCTCCTGTGATTA
>MZXQ01000250.1:5714-6628 GCA_002926195.1 Candidatus Methanomarinus sp. HR1
CTTTTTCGTTTAATACGTTTTGCTTTCTTATCATCCATCCGGAAAGTCCAATCCCGGGATGTATAAAGCCCGGTCAATTTTTTTGCTAACATTTCTTCTGCAACTGATATTTTGCCTTTATATGTCTTTACTCCGAGGCCTTCCTCAAAACCTGTACGCAGCACCTGTTTAATGTGATTGATATCAGGCAGGTTCATCAGATCGGATAAACTGACCATCCCCTCTCTGGCAGTTGTTACATTCGGATGCAGGTTCATGGTAGGATGCTTCAGTACGCAATCCATGCTCTTAAAATCAAAGTCCAGTAAAAAACTGCCATTTATCATCACAGAACCGTCAAAACGACCCTGAGCATTACCTGAGATCTTGCGTCCTTTGACAAATATACCGTTTCTGACCGGATCCAGTTCCCCCTCCAATCCAAGATTTTCCAGTGCGATCAATATACATGAGAGCACTTTTTTATAAGCGTTATTGATATTTCGCGGTATACTGCCATCATCTTTGCCTATTACCGAGTAAAGTATCTGGTTTCTGTCACAATACCCGCACCCACCTCCGAGGATCCTGCGAATTATGTCCACATTATGCTTACGACAATATGCTTCATGAACTTCATCTGATATGCATTGATGATACCCTACATACAATGTTGGTTGTATGACTCTCCAGAATATGATGGTCTCGTCACTTGTTCCCAAACCCACATGATGTCCGATAGACTGAAATAGGGCGCAACTATATGCACCGTTTATTATATCTGTGTCTATGAACCGCCACATAATATCTTGTTCCTGAATAGAGTATTACTAATTAGGTCTAAAAGTTTTTTTTTAATTGGGTTTATATCACGTGCCTTGAAGTAGTAAAAGAATCTATCTACTTTGTCATTCGTTGTTGGGAAGTTATCGAGT
>MZXQ01000249.1 GCA_002926195.1 Candidatus Methanomarinus sp. HR1
TTCATCTTCAAGTAGTACTTTCAATTCATAGTCAAAAGGTAAAATGAAAGGAAACATTTAAGGATGAATAACACTGATAAATCAAAAATGAAATATAATTATATGAACCAATAGAATGAGTGCGGGAGGATAATTCTTATAGATAAAAAAGAATTAAAAAGAGATTTTTTTTTTGTTTTATCAAGTAAAGTAGCAATAATAGCCTTTGGTTTTATTCAAATTATTATAATTCCAAGATTATTAGGTCCTGCTAATATGGGTCTCTATTCGTTCTGGTTATCTGTATTGTTAATTATTTCAACAATTATAGATTTTGGGGGTCCGGAAATTCTAACAAGATATATTCCGGAATTAAAAATTAAATGTCAATTTTCCATTAAGGAGTTAATTATTCAGAATATCAAAATTAAAATTA
Source organism: Candidatus Methanomarinus sp. HR1 (assembly GCA_002926195.1). Lineage (GTDB taxonomy): Archaea > Halobacteriota > Methanosarcinia > Methanosarcinales > Methanocomedenaceae > Methanomarinus. The sequence goes on from MZXQ01000249.1 coordinate 416, forward strand.
TTTTTATTCCTTTTCTCCTTTTCTCCGGGTTATATTTATTTAGACATGAAAAGTTCTACTTTATAATAATTTTCTTTGCTTCAATCTTTGTATCTATGTCAAATTTAATGCAGGCCGGATTCTATGGGTTCAAGGATTTTAATAGATATTCCATGATACAAGCATCAAGGATTCTTATTAGATTAATTTTTGTTATTCTGTTATTCAAATTGTTAGGCAGTATTGGAATTATATATGCACTATTAGGTGGAGCAGTCCTTACTGCAGTACTTTTTTTCCCAAAAATTATTAAATTGATACCTCGACAACATGAAAAATTACCTAAATCCCCTATGGAATACTTATCCTATGGATTATATTTATATCCTGGAAATATATTGGTCATATTAAATAGTTGGTCGGTAGTGATTTTAGTAGAATATTATATTAGTGATATGGAAATTGTCGGATATATGGGTCTTGCTATTCAGATTTGTCTATTTGCAATTACTGGAGTTCTTGCTTCTGTATATGAAAGCATTTTCCCTTCTCTCATTGAACTTCACACTAATAATCATTCACAACTTAAGAAATTTATAGGATTTAATTGGAAATATACTAACTTAATTCTTATGCCTACAGTTGTTGGATTTTATTTTTTAGCTGAACCTACAATAGCATTTTTTATCGGGATAGACTACCTTCCTGCAGTTGAAATAATAAAGTATCTTCTTCCTGCGGTTGTCTTTTTTACCTGGAGAGGTGTTTACCAGCAGGTTCTATTAATATATGAAAGAAAAAAAGAATATCTATTTATTCAATTAGCCGGATTTATTGCATTTATTATTTCTGCAGTGTTGCTAATTAATAAAATAGGAATATTGGGGGCACCTATAGCTATATCTTTCGGCACTTTCATATCTTTCTTATTATGCTATATTTTCATTAAAAAATTATTAAATATAAAATCTTTTCTACATTGCACAATTAAACCTTTTTTGGCTTCAATTATAGTAATAAGTGTAATAAATTTTATAATATCTATAGATAGTATTTTTATGTTAATATTATCGATAATAATTTATTCGTCTATTTACCTTTTTATTATGATTATTATAAAAGAAATT
>MZXQ01000248.1:0-7722 GCA_002926195.1 Candidatus Methanomarinus sp. HR1
TAACGGTCTAATGGTCTAATCAGGTATTTTGACCGATTTCTGCCTGGCAGTGTCCATGGCAATCTGATATCCTGCATCTACATGCCTGGCAATTCCTATTCCTGGATCCACGGTCAATACTTTTCTCAGTTGTTCTTCGCGCTTGAGGGTCCCATCAGCTACAATGACAAATCCGGCATGCAATGAGTTCCCAATTCCCACACCTCCTCCGTGATGAAAACTAACCCAGCTTGCACCGTTAATGGAGTTCAGAGCAAAATTAAGCAGCGGCCAATCTGCTATGGCATCACTACCATCCAGCATATCTTCGGTTTCTCTGTAGGGTGAGGCTACAGAACCACAGTCCAGATGATCCCTTCCAATCACCACAGGAGCCTTGAGCTCTTTTGAAGCTACCATTTTGTTGATCTCAACTCCCAGTTTTGCCCGGTCCCCATATCCCAGCCAGCATACCCTGCCTGGCAGACCCAATACGGGTACCTTCTGTGAAGCCAGTTTGATCCAGCGGGCCAGTCCCTTATCTAAAGGGAACAACTCAAGAACTTTTGCATCAATGGCTTCGATATCCTGCGGATCCCCTGAAAGAGCCACCCATCTGAATGGGCCTTTGCCCATACAGAATAANCTGATATCCACACCGGCTCGCTCTGCCTGAGATCTCAGATTATTCCCATAATCAAATACTATTGAGCCCCGCCTTTGCAGCTTAAGTATGGCCTCAACATGCAACTTAATGGAACTCAATGCCCTGCGATGATATTCCTCCCGGTCAGTCTGACATAAATTATCAAGTTCTGCAAGATCACCGATAGGCACATAACTGGACAGGTCATGAGCAGGGGTCTGATCGGTAATTATATCTGGCACAATATCACGTTTGACCAGTTCGGGATATACTTCTGCAGCATTTCCCACAAGGCCCACAGATAGCGGAATCTCCTCATTTTTAGCATTCATGATCCATTGCAGAGCTTCATCAATATCTGTTGTGATCCTATCACAGTATCCTTCATCCACTTTACGTCGGATCCGCTCCTCCCTTACCTCCACATCCAGGATCACACCATCGTTCATGGTGGCAGCCATGGGTTGGGCACCGCTCATACCCCCCATACCTGCAGTCAATACAAATTTACCTTTAAGAGAATCTGATCCGAAATGTGTCTTTGCTGCGGCACCCAGTGTCTCATAGGTTCCCTGCAGTATCCCCTGGGTCCCTATATAGATCCAGCTGCCTGCAGTCATCTGGCCGTACATGATCAATCCCATCTCGTCATATCTGTCAAAATTCTCCTGGGTGGCCCAGTGAGGGACTATATTAGAATTTGCAATTACCACTCTCGGAGCTGCTTTGTGTGTTGGTGCAATATAAACCGGCTTTCCCGATTGGATACACAGCGTCTCATCTTCTTTTAAGGTTTTCAGTGTCCTGACAATCCTGCGGTATTCGATCCAGTTGCGTGCAGCTCTGCCTGAGCCCCCATATACTATTAATTCGTTGGAGTCCACTGCAACATCCGGATCGAGATTGTTCATAAGCATTCTAAGGGCAGCTTCAGTATCCCAGTTCCTGCAGTGCAGTTCGGTACCTGTATATGCCCTGATTACATCTTCAGGTTTCTCTTCATAATACATTGGTCTGATCATCACATACTCCTTCTGGTCCTGTACCCATTTAAGAAACTGATAATAATGGATGCACCCAGTCGTGCAGTTCGGTCATCCACATCAAATTCGGGATTTATTTCCACAATATCCAGTAGTTTCACAGCTTTCGAGGCTCCGGCCAGAAATGCTATTTCCCTAATCTGTTGCGGATTAAAGCCCCTGCCATCAGGGGCACTGCTGGCAGGTGCATAGCACTGGGCTACAGAATCAATATCAATGCTGACAAACACAGATTTATTATTCGCGCCTGCAATGTCCAGTGCCATCTCCATTATCCTGGTAATTCCTGTGGTTTCGACTTCCGAGAGTGTAAATATGGATATATTTTTTGATATAAGATAATCATAATTAGCTTTAGAATTCAAATTATCATGAGCACCGATCTCCACAAAATTTTCACTCCTTATCAAGTCCTGATCTAATAATTTCCTGAATGGGGTGCCACTGGTGATCATGTCCTGCACGATCTCACGCACATCAAAATGTGCATCAATATTTATTCCTCCGATTTGTTGGCAATTTGATAATGCCCGAACTGTTCCAATTGAGATGTCATGTCCTCCCCCTATCACGATGGGAAGAATTCCTTTAGTCAATAAGCTCTCTACTGAATCAGTGATCTTCACATGAGTATCTTCGATATCTTCAGTAACAACCACATCCCCGAAATCCGCAATATGCAGATCACTGATATCTATCTTTCTTTCAAGATTAAAAGTTGTCCCGTATCTTTTTAGAGCCTTTCGCACTGCTTCGGGAGCACCACTTGCACCTGCCCTTCCTCCGCCAAGGGAAACGGCTGCATCAAAGGGTACCCCGATAATTCCAATATCTATGTACCGGTCTGAGATAATCGGCATGATGATATTTTTAACACACAGGTCATTCGGGTACTGCTGTGGTTCAAATATCGCAATAGTGGGTTTTTGGAAAAGATTCATTATAACAATCCAACATCTTATGTATAATATTTCTTTCGCTATAAAAAAGATATATATGGTTTCNNNNATAAAAAGATAATGACGTGATAATTATGACAGTAACTATAGATGGTGAAACCCTTTCCATAACAGATGTGGTGTCAGTGGCGCGAAATTTTGAGAAGGTCGAACTCTCTTCCGATGCCAGGCAAAAAGTCAACAAATGCCGCCAGTTTGTGGAGAGTCTGGTTGCAGGCGAGAAGGTGGTATATGGAGTGACAACAGGGTTTGGGGCTTTTGACAATGTATTCATTTCAAAGGAGCAATCCGATAAACTTCAGGAAAATCTCATTCTTAGCCATTCTGTGGCGATAGGGAGACCGTTGCCAGAAGAAGTGGTAAGGGCCGCAATGATGCTGCGGGCAAATTCTCTGTCCAAGGGATATTCAGGAGTCAGGGTAAAGATCATCGAGACCCTGATCCATATGCTCAACCGTGGTGTACATCCGGTGATCCCTGAGAAAGGTTCGCTGGGTGCCAGTGGGGATCTGGCCAATCTGGCTCATATGGTTCTGGTGATGCTGGGAAAGGGCGAGGCCTTCTATCACGGTGAGAGAGTGAGTGGCGCCGAAGCTATGGAACGGGCCGGAATTATCAAAATTGTACTATCATCCAAAGAAGGTCTGGCTTTGATCAATGGCACCCAGGTCATCACTGCCATTGCAGCCCTGCTGGTATATGATTCCCAGCTCCTGGTCAAGACCTCCGAGATTACGGCCAGCATGAGCCTGGAAGCGTTAAAAGGCACAGGACGGGCTTATGACGAGAAAGTGGGACGGATCAGACCGCATCAAGGCCAGATCACCTGTGCTGCTAACCTCAGACGGCTCACTGCCGATAGCGAGATCATGGAATCCCACAGGTATGATAAGAAAGTGCAGGATGCTTACTCGCTGCGGTGCATACCTCAGATTGTGGGTGCAGCACGGGACGCATTATCTTTTGTCAGGACTAAAGTTGAAATCGAGATCAATTCTGCAACTGATAACCCGCTTCTGTTCCCAGAGGATGACGAGGTCATATCCAGTGGCAATTTTCACGGTCAGGTCATTGCTATCTCCCTGGATTTGCTGGGTATTGCCCTATCAGAGGTAGCCAGTGTGTGTGAACGCAGGATAGAACGTCTGGTAAATCCACAGCTTAGCGGCCTGCCAGCATTTTTAACAGAGAAGGAGGGTCTGGATTCCGGGTTCATGGTGGCCCAATATACTGCTGCGGCACTAGTCTCAGAAAATAAGGTTTTATCCCATCCGGCCAGTGTGGACTCCATACCCACTTCGGCCAATAAGGAGGATCATGTTAGCATGGGCATGGCGGCGGCACTAAAGGCGCGCAATATTTTTGAGAATGCCTCATATGTTGTAGCAATAGAATTATTGTGTGCGTCGCAAGGTCTTGATTTTAGAAAGCCCCTTAGGGCTGGAGCGGGTGCAGAAGCAGCATATGAACTGGTTCGGTCCAGGATTGAGCATCTTAATGATGATAGGATACTGCACAATGATGTCAATACATCCAGGGATATGGTGCTCACAGGAGAGGTTATTTCGGATGTGGAAAAGGTGGTGGGGGAACTGGATGGTTTTTAATCAAGGTAATGGTGCTTAAGGAAGTGACTTGAAATGATTTTGGATAAAGGACATTGGAATGAATATTTGGATAAAACTGTGAATAATCATCGAAAAATATATGGTGTGGATATGGTTGAGTTAGCAAAAGAATATGGCACGCCATTATATGTTTTGTTTGAAGATATTATTAAAGAAAATTATAAAAAATATGAAAATGCGCTTGAGAAAGAGTATCCACACCATCTAATCTGTTACGCAGTTAAAGCAAATACCACTTTTAGTGTTCCCAAACTGCTGGCTAAATTAGGATCCGGGGCAGATGTTGCTTCAGAGTTTGAATTGCAATTTGCACTCGATGCAGGAATTCCACCAGAAAAAATACGGGCAAACGGAAATTGCAAGAGTGAATATTATCTGGAAGAATGCATAAAGAAAGAAATAATAATAAATGTCGATTCTGAAGAGGAATTGGAAGTAATTAATTCAATTGCAAAAAAGTTAGGAACTTGCGCTAAAATAAATCTGAGACTTGCAGGTTTTCCACTTGGGCATATTACCTCAACTGCGATTACCACGTCCGGTGAATGGAGTAAGTTCGGAATTGACATTAAACGAGCAAATTCTGTGTTCAATAAAGTATTAGAACTGGATGGTTTAATTCCAAATGGATTGATGGTTCATCTCGGATCACAAATAACTGATATAGGGGCATATTATACAGTTCTTGATACTCTAATAAACTTATCAAAAGAGGCAAAAAAAATTGGATTTGAGATGAATGAAATTAATCTTGGCGGCGGTCTGGGTATAAAATACTTTGAAGCGAACGACTGGAACACAATTAAGATAAAAATTAAAAATACCAACAAAGAAAATTACACCTGGGCTAATGAATTTATAGGATATGAATATAATCAGGAGTCAAATGATCTGAAATGGATTGGTGAAGAACTCTTCTGTCCATACACTCCGGATACGTTCATTCGAGAATTATTTAATAAAAAATATTCTGCAAACATAACTTTTAAGAAAAAATTACAGGAAATCGGATCTCCGAAGTTTGTTATAGAACCAGGAAGAAGTATAGTTGGAAATGCAGGAGTAACTATTACACAAATAGGTCGTGTGTTAACAACTCCACTCAAAGAGAACTTAATTCATGTGGATGCCGGTGTTAATTTCCATACTTTTGGAACTGCAGTTCCGGAACAGTTGCATAGAATAGAAATTGCAAACAATATAGAAGAGGTAAATCCCTTTGAAACATTTGTTGCAGGAAATTTATGCTTTACTGGAGATCTTCTTTGCAAAATAAAAAATAAATTATTAAGAAAACCTGAAAAAGGAGACTATTTATTATTTTATGATACTGGTGCCTATTCGGATTTTTTTGCATCTAATGCGAATTTATTTCCAAGACCTGCAAAGGTTATGATTGCAAAAGACGGAACACATAAACTGATAGTAAAAAGAGAAGATATGTTTGAGGAGTTCCACAGAGAATTGGATTGGAGATCGGATTTAGAAAGACTTAAATATCATTAATAATCATTTAGATTAGTGGTATATCAAGTATAACCTGATATGCTCTTAAAATCCATCTTCACCGAGGTATATATTATGTGTTTTACCGATACAAGTGCTGCTGATAGTGTTGATCTAAGTACTGTTGCTATGTCATCATATAAATGTAATGCATGTGGTAATAAGTTTAAAGGCATGGGCTCAAAATTATCCTGTCCTGCTTGCAGGTCAAAAGACTTAAGAAAATTGTAGATTGATGAGAACAAAATCCTCCCTTCGGTCGGATTTTCTTAAGTATATTATCTTACAGATTATATACTATAAAAAACCAGAATAATGGTATTAGTACTGTAGTAATTGGAGATAAGCCCCCAGGACAGCTTGGTGGTGAGGTGGGATATTTGATTATCAAATTTTATTCCAGCCTTACTATCCAATCAATCTTATCAAATCTTTTGTCAAATGAATAAATATGCTCTATTCCAAGTTCTTCCATTTTTCTATCGAGGGTACAGGTTATTTTTCTTCGAATAAGATTCAATGTGACATTTCCAGATAAAATTTATAATTATCACCCCTAAAACCAATAAATTTATATACTCACAGTGTTAACATTTTTACGTGGAATATTTCTCTTGATCTACTACATCCAGAAAATTATTTTCTATAGCCTCACCAGAACAACAATAATGCATTATTCAGGTCGGCGATGTAGCACGTCTGTAGGAGTGGGTTCAGTTCGACTTAAAAATATCCTAATATTGATGCTATCAATGCAGATGTAGGTCATGTTCATCCTATATGGAATAGCCAAAATGAAAACATGCAGAAGTAGACATACACATAAACTTGTAGATTACCTGCAAATGCGGCATAATTCAATAACCGGGTGAATTTAGAGAAAGAAACTACGATACAACACAGAATAGAGTGGATAAACTTTAAAAGATGTATAAAATATTAAAAGAGGTATAAAAAATGAAAAAGACAATGTATACACTATATATAACAAAAAAATTGTGGGAGTTAATTACGCTACTACTGACGGTAATGCCGGGAATGGCTCGTGCCACAATGACGAACAATACGACGAACACACATCAGGGACTCAAGCAAAGAAAGCCTGGAGTACCTCTGATGCTATTACTGATATTAAGCGTGCTCTTTACGCTGCTTGTGACGACACCTGGAGTGTTAGCTGCCAACGGATACTTTGACATCGACTTTGTCGCAGCAGCTCCGGGGTCATACAACCACCTGACCGGCGGCGGTGCCTTTGATGACAGAACCATCGGGGCTAATAAGGACGTTGTTGAGTCGCTGCAAGGCGGCGATTTCTCATGTGGCGATATCGTGACATACTTAACCGAAGTTACGGTGGATGATACTGCTCAAGCAGATACAGACGCCCCACAGACCATAGAGTTGAACTTTTCATTCCTGGCTGACACCACCGGTCAATCCGGTGTGGCCATCGGCGACATCGTGCTTGTGCAGGTGAATTACGGTACCATTGAGGACCTGATCACTGGCGAAAACAGCGTTGACGACGGCATCTATGACGATAGCGGCAGTACAGCCACACTCATCTATGAGAACCTCACCGGACCGCTATTTCAGGCAGGTTCTGAGCTACACGGTACTGTTGAGCTTGACGATCTGGAACGAAACGAGACAGTAGTAGTACGAATCGATGTGAAATTGTTCTGCGATCCGGGCAGCAACCCCACCGGCAATCTGGCAGGGGCATTAACCGATGCACGGTTGACCTTTATTAATGATACAGAACCCGTAGATCCGCCAGAAGCCGTTCCAGGCGGCGAACAGACCATCCCCTTCAAACAGATCGGCGACATCTGCACCCCTGAACTGGAGATTCAGAAGACTGTGAACACTTCTAACGGTACGTGTCCCGGTGTAGAGACCCTCACGATTAACGCAGGTGATATAGTGAAGTACTGCTACGTGGTGAACAATCCCAG
>MZXQ01000248.1:7768-7980 GCA_002926195.1 Candidatus Methanomarinus sp. HR1
GGGCTGACAGATGTTGACAACGACGGCACAGTTGACGACCTGAACGTAAGCAGCACTGCCACCGGCGATAAACTGGTCACGATAAACAAGGTAGGCGAGGTAATCAACAACGCCACAGCAACAGGCGACGACTCCGTTATCGAACCAACCACACTGATAGCCTTTGACACTGCCAAGGTGATTTCCAACTTTTTAGCAGCTCCGTCGATCAA
>MZXQ01000247.1 GCA_002926195.1 Candidatus Methanomarinus sp. HR1
GATAACCGTAATTAATCCAAAGTATACTTCAGAGCCTAAATCGGGAATGCTGCCAGAAAACTTGTGACACATTTTAAATCGTGGTATTTCTGCAGGGTAAGTCTAAAGTGAACAGTTAGGAGATAAAAAACGTGTTTACTCAAATATTTGGATTACTGATGTCGTTTGTGGTCAGTTTCTATATATTTGGGCATAATGTTTTTGGAACAGTTATATGTGGAACAGCATTCTTCTGCATTTATCTGTTCGTTGAATATAAATTCAAGAATAAATACAAAGACTTTAGGAGTTGATTAAAATAGCACATAGAAAGGATGAAGTTCAGCACGCAAAAGACGACAAATTAGAACTCCATGAGATAAAAGCTTTAATGCATAACCTTAAAGGTTCACATAAGTTTATTTTTACAGCATTACTCTACGGAGGAATGAGGGTAGGTGAATTAGTACACATGCGTTCTTCATGGATTCATATTGATGATGAGTATTCTGAATCTCAAGGATATAATTACATTCAAATACCATTTAAAGGACAAAAATGTGATTGTGATCAATGCTTGCTAAATGCTTATATTTCCCATGTTCGTGATGACCAAGAGAAAAGTAAAGAATGGTATCGTAATGTTCGTGCAAAATTTTATATGTTGAAAGGTAAAGGTAAGCTTCCCGTATCTGAGGGGTTATGGAGGCCTAAATCAAAAAAATCTTCGAGGAGAATCCCGATATTGATGGATGAGTTCAGGGATGAATTATTATCATTCTACTCAAAACACGATTCCTTAGGAATGATACGGCAACAGGTAGGAGAAATAGTTAAACGTGAGAGTAATACCATTCTTGGACGGCACTTATATCCTCACGCTATTCGTGCCACGACAGCATCACTGTGGGTTGATTCTGGCTTAAATATAACTTCATTGATGAAGACAATGGGGTGGGAAACCATGAATACTGCACAAATCTACATTGATGCTTCTGATAAACAAGCTATTGAAGATGCTCAACGTAAAGCGTCTGTGTTCGAGCAATTGATAAATTAAGC
>MZXQ01000246.1:0-339 GCA_002926195.1 Candidatus Methanomarinus sp. HR1
CAATTGCAATTTTTGTTCATAACTCACTTTCCGCAGGTAAATTTTGAAAACAAATCTTTTTTTTAAAACATTAAATAATGCTGGATGATTATGATTTTCGATATTTTTAGACAAATGGTTCGAGAAAATGCAGGTCTATTTTCTGCCGAACTTGGCAAATCATATATTTAAAACATGTCTTTTATGCATTCACAATATAAATATAATATATTAGATATATACAAAACCACTATCAGTAAAAATTATTAAAAATTTTCAGATACCTGCGGAAAGTGAGTCATAAGTAAATTAACAATATATAAGTTTTTCATCCGTGATGGCACTGTACCATTTTCCAGT
>MZXQ01000246.1:462-2410 GCA_002926195.1 Candidatus Methanomarinus sp. HR1
ACTGGTTTTTAGGATAGTGCCATCCGTGATACCCAGTTAGGGATATGTTCCTTTTCCTGAAATATATTCATACATTTCACCCATATAGGTGATAACCCTTAAAGATGATAACCTTTAAAGATGATAAGAAACTATATACTACACATGACTTTACCCAGCATCTATTCAAAATCACGCTTGAGATTATTTACGGACCGGAAAAAGAGTATCAAGCAGATTGATATGTGTTTAGAAGGGGGTGGAAAGCACTTATCTTTCAAAGGTCTTCGCAAGATTGGGAAATCTGAACTTGCAAAATATTATATTGCAACGCACCCAAAGCAGCAGCTTGCCTACATAGATCTTGAAAACCTGAATCTCACTGTGGAATTATTCCCGCAGGAATATGTTGGAACGATTTGTTTCTGGTACTTTAACAAAGGTATGGGTTTTGTCGAAGAGTTCCATAACCCATTTAACGTCATAAAAAAGATCAACGATCCATTGGTAACCTCAACCATGACCGGCATACTTCAGGAACTTGAAAAGAAAAGTCCGAACTATAAGCTAATGATGGAGTATGCACTGAACTTCCCTGAACAACTCTCGTCAAGAGACGACACGACCATTGGTATTTTTATCGATGAGTTCCAGTTGTTCATGGAGCTTTCTGGTAAGTTCGATATCACACGTCTACTGCGTTCTATTGTACAAAACCAGCATAGAACACGATATGTAGCATTGGGATCATGGATGACAAAATTCGATGAACTGTTTGCAGATGCTGCTTCTCCGCTCTTTCTACATTTTGCACTCGAGTCCCTTCCCAACTTCAGCAGGGATGACAGTTTCGAGTTTCTACTTAAATATTTTAACCGGTTTGAGATAACACTCACAAAAGAAATGCTTGATAAGATGTACGGGCTATGCCATGGACATCCCATGTATCTTAACTCACTTGCTGATAGGCTGTTACTGCTAAACAGCACCGGGATGGATATGGATAAAAAAAGTGTCAAAATGGCATTTCTTACTGAGATCACTTCGAAAAACGGAATAATAAATAGGCATTGTAATTATATCTTAAATGTATCGCTTGTCAAATCAAAATCACATGCTACACTTAAGACAATCCTCCATATTCTTGCAAAAGAGGATGACAGCGGTCTAACGCTTTCCCTGATATCTGAAAAAATGAAACGAAAACCAAACATAGTACTAAAACAGCTAAACCGTCTGCTTGCGACTGACCTTTTAATTAAAACAGACCGAAATTATTGTTTTGCAGATCCCGTCATCAAACAATATATGGAAATTGAGGAGCTTGGTATTGACCTGTCACTATCGGACAATCTGTTGAGTCAGGTCAAACCGGATCTGTTTGAAGAACTCGAAGAGAAATATCTCAAAGCATCGACACAACTGGGTACAGCAAAGGAAAGCGAGATACGTGAGATAATATCAGGGTTTAATGGTCAGGTAGTGGGAGGGCACCTGTTTGGTAGGGACGGTACTATCTTGCTGCCACGTGTGGATGAGGCTTCAAATTTTGTAGATATTGACAGTAATGGTGACATTTTTGATGAGAACTTTGTGGTGGAGATTGATGCTCTTGTAAAGGGCAGTGAGAACTGGCTGGTAGAGGTTAAATGGAAAAACAAGCCATCTCAACCATCTGATATTGATATGTTGATAAGAAAAAAGCAATTTATTGAGGGGATCCGGAACTTAAACATTGATGCACTCTGGTTGATATCTAAAAATGGTTTTTCAGAAAAGACAATAGATGTGGCAGAGGCAAATAATGTTTTACTCACAGATGCTGATGATCTATACAGTATAAAAAAAGCAGTGTTCAGACATAAGAGAAAAGTAATGTGATGATATTGCCAGTTGGTACCTGAATTGTGACATAACAGAATGGAACTTACCAAAACACCCGCATTATCGTCGTTTAACTCCTATCGAA
>MZXQ01000052.1 GCA_002926195.1 Candidatus Methanomarinus sp. HR1
GAATCAGTCCCGAACAGTCCCTTGAGATTGCAGAGCAACTGTACTTATCAGGATTTATCAGTTATCCGAGAACAGAGACCAACAGGTACGCCGACGATTTTGAGTTTAAGCCAATACTCGTAAGTTTTACCAAAGGAGTGTATGCAGAATATGCACTTTCCATCCTTTCAGGGGAGATTACATCCAAAAACGGAAAAAAGGATGGACATGACCACCCACCCATACACCCGGTACATTATGTATCAAAGACAGATATTGAAAAAGCGATCGCACTGCCGAATGCATGGAAGATCTACGACCTAATAGTCCGCCATTTCCTTGCAAACCTCATGCAACCTGCATTATTTGAGAAGACCCGTCTTGAAATAACAGTAAAGGATGAGATATTCGATTCAACTGGTTCGGTACAAAAGGACGCTGGCTGGCTGCTAGTGTACCCGTTCGAGACGAAAAACGATAAACTCCTACCACTTGTAGAAGAAAGACAGAACGTTGACATAAAGAAGATCACAAATACCAAATCCAGGACATCACCCCCGAAAAAGTTGACCGAAGCCGAACTCCTCACGCTGATGGATAAGCACGGCATTGGCACTAAAGCGACCGCACCCTCACATATCGCCACAAATAAAAAGCGTGGTTATTTTGAGACAAAAGGCAAGTCAGTCTTCATTCTAGAGACAGGTTTTACGCTTATGGATGCCCTGAACAACTCAGTCCCGATACTTGTCAAACCAGATATACGCGCCCGTATTGAATCACTGATACAGGAAGTGGAAAATGGTGAAAAGGATTTTGAAGCATCGCTTGTTGAGGGCACGACACTGATCAAAAAGATGTACTCGCAACTAACATTAAACAAGAATGAACTTGTATCCCAGCTTGCAGGCACGATCCGGGATGAAACCGTTGTTGTTGACAAAAAGAACTACGTAGGAGAGTGCCCGAAATGTGGACGGGTGCTTCGGATGATAGCGACAGAAAAAGGGCGATTTGTCGGATGTACCGGATACCCGCAGTGCAAGAACACATACTCCCTGCCAAAGGCGGGTGCCTTTAACATTTTGCGGAGCCGCAAGTGCAAAAAGGGTGGTGTTGCCGTTGCCAGGGTTGGTAATAAATACCACTGGGCAGTGGGTATCGGTCCGTGTTTCAACTGTGATATGGAGAAAGAATGTTTTCCGCCTGAAATTATAGGAGCGTGCCCGAAATGTGATGGGGACATGTTCCTGATAAACATTACCTCAAAGAACACGCGCTTTCTCGGATGCACTAAACGCTGCGGGCACACTCAGTCATTGCCAAAGAACGGCCGGCTGACCATACTCAAGAAAGTGTGTGAAAAGTGCGGCTGGCGAATGATACGTGTAAAAGAGCTGGATAAGGATGCACGTGAGTTCTGCGCAAACAGGGTATGTGCGCAAAATTCAAGGCAGGGAAGCAGAAAGTAGTATTGATGACGTTTATTATACAAAATCATATCTGTTTTTTGTAACTTTCTGCCACAGAGAGCACAGAGATGCCTTTTCCGCTTCAAACTCCTCTCTCTGTGCTCTCTGTGTGGATCATTTGGGAGTTTAGAAAATAGAAACTCGAAGGATATATATATTTGTAAGATCAATCTTACATAGTGATTAATATGATTGATATCGCAATAACAAGACTCAGTTCAAAAGGGCAGATAGTAATTCCTTCAGAAATGAGAACTAATTTCAATAAAGGGGAAAAACTTGTTATAATCAAGAACGAAGGACAATTAATCCTAAAAAAAGCAAGCGATTTTAATAAAAATTTTGAAGAGGATCTTACTTTTGCTAAAAGAACAGAAGATGCATTAAATAAATATGAAAAAGGGCTTTATAAAGAAATGGATGGTAAAAGATTTACTGACGAAATTGAAAAATGGTAATTATTGCTTATGTTCCTTCATTTGAAAAGAAGGTTCGGAAGATTAATGATCAGTTATTGAAAATTAAAATCAAAAAGAAAATCCTTAAAATTATCGACTCGCCAGAAATTGGCAAACCTATGAGATACAGTAGAAAAGGTATCAGGGAAGTTTATGTTCCACCATTTAGGTTATCATATTTATATATAAAAAATGATGAAAAAATAGTTTTTTTAGATTTATATCATAAAGATGAACAATAGTTTTTTTAAAAAGTGATGCGTGTCTAATACTACAATTCAAAGTTGCTTTTAGCGAAGAAACACCCGTCTACTTCACCTTCGTTCACACATACTTCATAAAACGACCTTCAATCCGTGGATGCCTTGGAATTTATTCCGATGATCGAAAATGCTCACTCCGTTCACATTAACTTCGGAATTATTAATATACTCTATAAAAATGTTAGTTTATTCTGTTTCATTCTAAATTAATTAGGGTATAATATTTCATAACCTAATCATCTATAAACATATACCTTATTAAAGGTAAAATTGTGAAAATATAAAAAAAAATAGTGGAGATTTCTATGAAAGATAAAAATGGCAATAAAATAATGATTGGAGACAGGTTAAAAATCCTTTGGACAAAGAACAATAGAGAATATGTAGGAAATGTAATTGGAATTAAAGGAAAGATCGTATTATTATCAGTGAAGAATTATATGGTATACGTGAATAATCCAAATAAGTTACTTAAAACATCAATATCATAACTAAAAACAAAATCCTCCCTTCTATCGAATTTTCTTTTTTTAATTTTCTGATGATAGCTTATGCTATGTATCGTTAGGTTTTCTATACCAAACCGAATTTTATTAGAGATGGGAGAAGTGTATCAAGCAAGTTTTGTAATGCCAGGTATACATATCAGTAAAGACTATAGTTTTTCCAAAACCTGCATAGCGTGGCTTTTATTTATTACCGTCTGCTGTAATCCTTGCACGTATTCACAAACCTTTCCATAGACGTTGAACCAGGATGGCTGTGCATATAAGCGGCTAAGGTATTGTATGTGATCAGACCATCTTTTCCATCCTGAATGCCTTTACCTCTTTGCATCTCATATGCAAACCGTACATCATGCTCACATTCGGTTACAGAATAATGAAACTCATGTCCCCTCATTATCTGGCCTTTTGATGATAATGGGTTATTGGAAATAACTTTGGCGCTGGTATATCCAAGAGCCTGCAGCCGCCCTACCATCCTGGACCCTGCATCCAGTACTCCTGCCATTTTATATGTTTTTCCTTCTACTTCAAGATACTTACCCAGATACATTAGACCACCGCACTCTGCATATATAGGCATTCCATCCAGGGCAGCCTTTCTTATATCATTAATTGCCCCTGAGGATGAAAGTTCGACAGGGAATAGTTCCGGATACCCTCCACCCAGGATCAATCCATCAACATCAGGTAATGTATCTGATAAGGGACTAAAAAGGATTACCTTATCACACAGATTGCGTAATTCCTCAAGCATATCATGATAATAAAAACAAAAAGCAGCATCCATTGCTACACCAATAGTAACATCATGCTTATTAATATCATCTGCTGGCATATCTATCTGAAAATCAGCTATTGAGGATATCTGCAGCAATGTTTCAAGGTCCATATTAGCATCTACAAAATCAGCCAGTTTATTATAATCCGTTACGTGCTCATGAGCCATATGAAGTCCCAGATGCCTGGAAGGCAGTGATAGTCCCTCATTAGAGGGAAATGACCCTATCACAGGTATATCCAAACCAGCACTTTTTAGCCCATCTTCAACCAGTTGACGGTGGCGGGGACTGCCAACCATGTTCAAAATAAGTCCTTTGATATTAACATCCGGATCCAACATTTGATAGCCCTTCACAACAGCTGCTGCACTGCGGGACATACCATGTACATTAATAATTAACACCACTGGTACGCCTAATGTCTTGGCTACATGGGCACTGCTGGCAATTTCCGTAGCTTCCATGCCGTCATACAATCCCATTACTCCTTCGATTATTGAAATATCCGAACTCTGGCCTTTCATGAATGTTTTGCGAACTCCTTCGATACCCATTATATATGTGTCCAGGTTCCTGGATGGTTTATTACTGATTGCACTGTGGTGTGATGTGTCAATATAATCCGGACCTACTTTATAAGGCGCAACAGACAATCCTCTGCGTGTCAATGCAGCCATTAATCCCAGTGATATTGTAGTTTTACCAACCCCACTATGCGTTCCTGTGATCATTACGGCTTTTGTCATAATATACCTCTTTTAAGTGCTGTATTAACCTATATGGAAATATATACTTTAATATATAGGCTAAAAAATTGATGGGAACCATTAAATTAGAAACGCCCATCGCGATTTTGGTATAATTTCTTCAATATTATAAATATATTATCCAAAAAGGTTATTAAGTTATAAAAGAAATAAACATAGAGGGTAGTGAAAAGGGGGTTTTACTTATCGAGCTTAATATTAATACATTAGATAATAAATTAGTAACTTCCGGAGTATCGGGTCTGGATATGCAGATGGGAGGAGGGATACCAGCAGGTACAATCTTGCTTCTAATTGCTGATTCGGGAGCTGGTGCTGAGATATTTACCAAACAGTTCATGTATGGTGGACTTAAGAATGGAGAAGAAGCGTTCTATTTTTCTTCAGACCACTCCATTCCTGAGATCAGATCTGATATGGATCAATTCGGATGGAATGTTGATACATATGAACGAGAAGGTAAAGTTGAATTCATTGACGCTTATACACCTAGATTTATGAATCTTCTTCCTATGGAACTAAAAAGTAAAATATCTGCCAGAGAATTCTTAAAACAAGGATTTGATCCTTTCAATCAGTTAAAAACCACTATATGCCAGCCTCGTGATTCTAAGTATAGAGGAATTATTGATTCTATTTCATATTTCCTCAGGGCATATGATATGAACAGTGTGATCGAAGTGATCGAATTAATGTCAAGTATCAGCAAACTTACTGGTAGTATACATCTTATTCCTATCGGGGCAGGACTACATGATGATATCACACTAAATACTATGAAATATTTAGCAGATGGTGTAATTGAATTCTATGTTAAAGAAAGGGGATCCATGATTGAGAGAGGTATGGTTATCAGGAAGATGCGTGGACTTATAGTTCCGAATAAATCCATAAATTTTGAGATTACTAATGGCGGGATTGAACTGGAGACTACCTCAAGAGTGCTGTAGGCATGAACTCTGTCTGTATGCTCACAATTTCTTTACTATTCTTTGCAGCAGCATAGGCTTCAAGAGGTTCATGATTCAACTCAAGAAATGTATGTCCCCATTTAAACTTGTTTAGTATCTCTCTGGCTTGTTCTATAGATCCCAGGATATATAATGCCGCTGCAAAAGCTTCTACTGTCCCCAATTTAAAAGGCTTTCCATAATTTACCGGGTTTGCAGCCACCAGATATGGCAGTGCCCTGTGTTTAAATTTTAATTTTTTTAAAACCGGAAATGTCCGTTCAACCTCCTTCCAGGAGCAATCCAGTACTACAATGCCGTTTTTATTATTATCGAGAGGGGATAGTGCTAGTTTTGAAAAGGGATCCAGGAATATTGCACCTTTTGGGAGTTTGCCTGGTTTGCTGTGCAGGTAGGCTAACCCGAACCTGGCTAATTTTTTACCAGTACATTTCTTAGGATCACATTGATTGGCATGGTAAAGATGAAGTGGGACGCGCTTAGAGGGATATGACATCATCATTCATCTGTCTGTATGGCTCAACTAGTGATAAACTATGTATACTATAGTGTTGATCATCCTTATTATGATGATGACCAACGTCATAACAAAGAACAAATATTGATAAGACAGGTTATAACAAATATTATAAATAATATCAAATCATAGACGCTTGATTGCGATATACTATGATCTTTAAAGACCTTAATAAGCTTACTATTAACGAATCAAAACACCTGTTCCATAGAATGAGTGAAATACAGGATGTTACAGATACAGTCTCCCGGATACTGGAAGATGTAAAGTCCCTGGGTGATACTGCACTTTACAATTATACCAGGCAGTTTGATGATGTGGATATTCACGATATTGAAGTCGATCATGATACTGTCACAAGGTCTTTAGAAATTATAGATCCGACAATTATTGAACATCTCACTGCAGCAGCAAAAAACATCAGAACCTTCCATTTGGCACAGATGAATAAACCACAGTGGTTCATGGATATTTCACCTGGTATTACGGTAGGGCAGAAGATCACACCACTGGAAGCTGTAGGTGCCTATGTACCTGGCGGCAGGGCAGCATATCCGTCCACTGCATTGATGACAGTTATACCGGCAAAAGTTGCAGGTGTAAAGAAAGTGATCGTTTGTACTCCTCCCGGACCGGATGGAGTGAACCCGCTAACTTTAGCTGCAGCGCATATTGCAGGAGCTGATCATATCTATCAGGTAGGAGGAGTTCAGGCTGTGGGTGCAATGGCATATGGGACCGGGAGTATTTGTGCAGTAGACAAGATCGTAGGACCCGGAAATATATATGTCACAGCTGCTAAGATGATGGTAAGAGACTGTTGTGAGATCGATTTTCCAGCTGGACCCAGTGAAGTACTGATCATTGCTGATGATTCGGCTGATCCTGATCTGATTGCTGCTGATATGGTGGCACAGGCTGAACATGATCCGAATGCAGTATCAGTCCTGGTGACTACATCTAAGGATATTGCACTTAAGGTCAAGGACAGTATATCAAAACAATCTGCTATTGCACTCAGAAAGGATATTATTAATAAATCAATGGATAATGCTGCTGTACTGATTGCAATTTCACTTGATGAATGTATTGAATTTTCCAACAGGTTTGCACCTGAACATCTGGAGATCATCACAGAAAACGATATGCAGGTGCTGGAAAGTATTACCAACGCAGGTTCAATATTCCTTGGGCAATACACTCCGGTTTCTGCAGGGGATTATGCTTCCGGTACTAACCATGTGCTGCCTACTGCCGGATATGGCAGGATATATTCAGGGCTCAATGTAGAGCATTTTATTAAAAGGACGAGTATTCAGAAGATCAGTAGACAGGGACTTGAGACTCTGTCTGATACTATAATATCCCTTGCAGAGGCTGAAGGGTTAAGTGCACATGCTGAGGCTGTAAGAAAGCGGTTGATCTTATGAATAGTAACATGAAACTGCGAATAGGTCATCTATCCACACTCTACCACACATCTTTTATTCTAATGTCAACCGGATGGCTGGAAGAAAAACTTAATCTCACAGTCAACTGGACCATGTTTGGCGGTGGGCCTGCTATTGTTGACGCATTATCAAAAAAAGAAGTTGATATAGGCTATATCGGACTTCCACCTGTGATGATAGGTATTGATAGAGGAGTACCGATCAAATGTGTAGGTGGAGGACATGTAGAAGGTACAGTGATGATCGGTTTACCAGATAGCACTTCACTTGATGAGACAAATGGGGATATCAGGGCAGTACTGGAGCAGTATAAGGACGGCACTATAGGATGTCCTCCATCAGGGTCTATACATGATGTGATTATCAGGGATCTGATCAACAAGTGCAGTCTCGGTGATTCTATTACGATAAAGAACTATTCCTGGGCTGATTTTATTCCTGATGCACTTACTGATGGAGAACTTGATGCAGCGATAGGCACACCGCCTTTATCTGTGGTATGTGCAAGGGCATGTGATGCAAGAGTCATTATAGAGCCATCAAAACTCTGGCCCTGGAACCCGAGTTACGGGATAATTGTCTCAGAGGAATTGCTGCATAACCGGCCCAATGTGGTGGAAGGTTTCTTACGTCTTCATGAGGATGCCTGTAATTTTATCAGGAATGACCCACATCAGGCAGCTAAAATGGTAGCCCGGCTGGTTGAAGTGATAGATGATGATTTCATCATGCAGACATATCAGATATCGCCAAAATATTGTGCAGCTCTCCCGGATGAATATATTAGATCTTCCATGGCGTTTGTAAATGTGTTACGTAATCTTGGCTATATTGATCGTCAATTGGAGGAAGATGATATTTTTAATAGATCATTGATCGGGAAGATACATTTGGGTGAGAACCACTATATATTATAATACTTACTTATATTTAATAATAAATTATAATAGGCGATAATATGGTCCGGGCAATAATCAACCTTTCTGAACACTCACCGGAATATCAATCTATTTTAATAACACCTCTGTTTACTAACTCAAAAAAACACCTTGCACATGCCTCAACATCTACTTGTGCCCTATGAGAGTCCTTAAAACTTTCATTAAATAATTTAATATACAGCTCAGACAATGAAGGCCATTTATAATTGCCATAATTCCCTGGCATCTGGCAGTAATCAGTTGATAATTCTTTAGTACATAGCCCCGGAGTTTTAAAAAGCCTGCTTTTTATATCCTCTCTTATAAATTCTGCTCCAACCACGTTTTCATCAAAACTGATATTATGGGCAATTAAATAACTTGATTGATCTATTGCTCTTGAGAATTCTTCTAAAACATTCTTTAATTCAACACCTTCCTCATCAGCTCTTTTTGTTGAGATGCCGTGTATTTTTTCGGCATCAGATGGGATGGTAAACCCTTTTGGTTTGATAATATAATTATGATCACTGATCAACTGCCCTGAAACATCGTATTGAAGCCATGCGATCTGAACAAGACGCGGCCAATTATCCAGGTTAGTTACAGGTGCTTTCCAGGTAATGGGCAGTCCTGTTGTTTCAGTATCAAATATTAAATACACTGGATTTGTATGTATGTTCATGAAAATACCTCTTAATTTAATTAACAGAGTATAGTAAATATACAAATTCGTTATATCTTTAAAGTATTTAGTATTTGTTTATGATCAAAATGATTAAATAGTTTTATGGAGTTGTTAATTTATACTTAGCATCAGAATTTAATTCTTTTTGTCTAGTATAATGTGGGATGTATATAATGGATGGATCACCATCATTACTGGAACTTATTGACTATAAGGACCTTCAGGCAATCCAGGATAGTTTTGCAACTACTACTGGTATCAGTTCTGTGATCCTGTTACCTGATGGTCTTCCTATTACTTGTTTTAGTAATTCGACTGATTTTTGTAAGTTAATCCAATCAACAACAAAAGGGAGACTATACTGTTCTCAATCATTTGTTAAGATGAACAAAACAGCCCTTATGTTACAGGAACCTACGATCATGTATTGCTTTGCTCATAGCGGACATTTTGTTGCCCCAATCATTATTAATAATGAACACAAAGGAACTATGTTTGCAGGTCAGTTTATCCCACAGGAATTCTCTGATGATCAATTAAAAGAATTTGAAAAAATAGCTATTTCAATCAACATTGATCCACAACGATTGATAGAAGAAGCTTCAAAGATGCGTGTTGTCAGAGAAGATGCGATCCTGAAATATTCGAATCTTTTTTTTCAAACAGTGAAACTCATTGTAAAGCTGGGAGCAAGGACAAATGAACTTATCCATACCAGAGATGCTTTGGAACATTCGCACGCTGGACTTGAAACCCGGGTACAGGAGCGTACACTTGAGTTATTAAAAACCAACAAGCAGTTACAGCAGGAGATCACCAGTCGCAATAGAGCCATGGAACACTTTAAGACACTCTTCAATATCATGATAGATCCTGTGATCATTATTGATATCAATGGTATGTTATTGGAGGTCACTGATAAACTGGAAGAGATCACAGGTTATCAAAAGCAAGAGATGCTGAGTAAGAACTATTTGGATGTAGGGATCATTAGTACAAAGAGCCATAAGGTTATTACAGAAAACCTTTCCAGAGGAATGATTCTAATGCCATATGAGGTTGAACTACTTACAAAGTCAGGGGAGAAAATGCCCCATGAAGTTAATTCTGCCCGGATCACATATCTCGGAAAACCAGCTCATATGATCGTTTTTAGGAATATAACAAAACGTAAACAGGCAGAATATGAACTCAAAGAGAGTGAGGCGAAATATCGTTCTTTAATCGAAAATCTACAGGATGGAGTATTTGTTATTCAGGATAGAAAGATCATATTTGCTAATGAAGCATTTGCTATGATACCTGGCTATCT
Organism: Candidatus Methanomarinus sp. HR1; assembly: GCA_002926195.1. Classification (GTDB taxonomy): domain Archaea; phylum Halobacteriota; class Methanosarcinia; order Methanosarcinales; family Methanocomedenaceae; genus Methanomarinus. The sequence goes on from MZXQ01000052.1 coordinate 10,087, forward strand.
GATTGAAGAGATTATCGGGATGGATTTTAGGGATCTCGTAGCACCCGATGACCTGGAGATGATAGATGACCGGTACATTCGAATGATGGCAGGAGAAGATGTACCATTGGAATTTGATTTTTGTGGTATACGAAAAGATGATGACACACAGACCACAGTGCACATGACAGTCAGTCTTATTAATTATTTGGGAAAACCTGCCGCGATGGGGACCGTGAAAGATATCACAGAGATTAAGCGTATTGAAAAGGCACTACTGGATTGTCAAACTGAGCTAAATAAAAACTTCAATGAAAGATATTAAATAAATGTAAGTGCAAATATAATGCATATTAAGTATACAGGCGGGGGTTAAAATGAAAAATGCAAGAATATTAATTGTAGAGGATGAAGCCATTATAGCAGAAGATCTGAAAATGGCAATAAATAATATTGGTTTTAATGTAGTAGGTCATGCAACCAATGCCAGGGTTGCCATAGAAAAAGCATTAGAATTTGAACCCGACCTGATAATAATGGACATTGTCCTCAAAGGGCAAATGAATGGTATCGATGCTTCTTATAAAATACATGAAAAAAGGAATATTCCGATTATTTTTCTAACTGCATATTCAGACCTTGATCTTATAGAAAAAGCCAAGACCATCAAACCGTACGCTTATCTTGTTAAACCCTTTCAGGAGAGACAGTTATTAGCATCTATCGAAATGGCTCTTGACAGGAAACAGATGGAGATCGCACTGCAAAAGAGTGAGGCTCAAAAACAGGCTATACTTGATGGTTCTCCGGATATGATAATGCTGGTCGATCTGGATATGCATGTACTCTGGGCAAATAGAACAGCTCTTGATATGAATCCTGATGTGATCGGAATGACATGTTATAAGGCCTATACAAATATGGATAAAATTTGTGAAGGCTGTCCATGCTTAAAGACTATCAGTACAGGCCAGACCAGGATGGGTGTCAAATATCAAAGCACACTGGCAGGAATAAAAGGTGAAAGCTATTGGGAGAATATAGGAGTTCCTATTAAAGATAATGAAGGAAGGCTTAATAATATTATTATTATTGCCAGGAATATCACAGATCGTAAACTATCAGAGGAAGCACTGCGCGAAAGCGAAGAATTCAGTACCAGCCTGCTGATCAATTCTCCAAATCCGATCGTTGTCATTAATCCGGATACTTTTATTAGATATATAAACCCTGCAGTGGAACAACTTACGGGTTTTTCTAAATCTGAGCTTATAGGCAGAAAAGCTCCGTATCCATGGTGGACTGAAGAAACAGTGCAAAATCCAGGTATGAACAATAAAAATATACGTAACAGAGTAAATAGATTTGAGCAGACATTTCGAAACAAGAACGGGGGACAATTTGTTGTAGAAATTACATCAACTCCAGTGAAACGCAGCGGAGCAGTTAGATATTACCTGGAGAACTGGATCGATATTACTCATAACCAGCATATAGAATGACAAATAGAACCATAATCATCCTTTCACTTCCCCATTTACGAGCTGTCATTCTATCAAATCTTAATGACCTTTTCCATCTTTTCCTTCCAGCCCTCAACTTCTTCCATAGTGATCACATCAATAGACCCGCCTTGAAGATCACCTTTGAGATCACCCATCCGTTCTTCTATCCATCCCTCTATCTCAAGATATGTGCGTTTCAACCCTTCAATTACTTCAGGGTCTGCCTCCCATAAACCGCGCTCATAGGCCTCAAGCAGCCTCCTTCCGATCTCTTCAAGAGCCCACGGATTATTCTCCTCAAAGAAGCTACGCATCTCCTGATCCAGCACAAAAGTCTTTGTGATATCATCAAATATCCAGTCATCAACCTCCTGCGTTGTGGCTTCCCAGCCATAAATGCGCCCGATGCGCTTTGACATATCACCTGCTCCTTTGTATCCATGTCTTTTCATGCCTTCGATCCATTTCGGGTTTAATAACTTTGTCCGCGCAACACGCCTGATCTCATCTGCAAGAGTCCTGATCTCAACCCGATCCATATCTCTTGTATCACCATAATAAGTAGATACCTCACTTTTTGATTTCTCCTTAGCAGCCGTAGTAAGTCCACCGTGTGTTCCAAAGTAGCAGCAGCATCCACACAGGTCATACTCATCCGTAACAGTCTTATTAAAGGTCATATCAACTGACTTAAGCTGTGAGACAAACTTATCATGTGCTTTTTCTCCAAACACGTCCCTGCCATATGCATACCCGTTCCAGTACACATACACATCAGACAGGTCCTTATCTTCCTTCCATGCAGATGCGTATACTGCCAGGTTCACACCATTCCCATATGTTCCGGGCTTACTTGCGAAAATACGTGCACAGTCTCCCTCAATACCATCTACTGAAGCCTCTACCATGTGTTTCTTGAGGTAGTTCATCTCAACAGGTTCATCGAGTTGTGCAACTTCCTGTATGGCATCATCTATCAGTTCAACACAATTGTAGAAGCAGTCCCTGGTGATCCCGCTAACGCGAATTGTCACATCAATTCTCGGACGGTTGAGCTCACCCAGTGGAATGATCCTGTATTCTTTTACTTTTCCACCTTTCCAGATAGGCTCAACACCTATAAGCTGCATGATCTGGGCAAGCTGCTCACCATCTGCCCACATTATATCAGAACACATCCAGTACATTGCGATATTCTCTGGAACCTTACCATGTTCCTGTTCATATTTCTCGATCACACCATCTGCAAGTTTCCGGCCTACCCGCCATGCAGCTTTAGTAGGAACTTTGAACGGATCAAGTGAATAGAAATTCCTGCCTGTCGGCAGTATTTCGGGACTCCCCCTTGTTATTAACCCGGAAGGTCCGGGTTCAATAAATCCTGCCTCAAACCCGTGAAGCAAAGAACCGATCTCATCTGATGCATCTATTCTTGAAGATATATCATCCACTTTATCCTTGATTGATGTTGTTGCAACAACGTTTGTTCTTTTCATCCGGTCTCCAAGTACCTGTCTGCAAACCAAAATAGGGTCTTCATCACTCAAGAATCCAATTAATATCTCTTTTGCAAGCATATCGATCTTAGTTAATACTTCACTATGCATATCAGATACATGAATATCCATTCCAAGAAGATCAATAACTAGTTTTCTTAACTCAGACTCATGTCTTAATATGGAGTAGATAAATTCGGTCTTTTTATCACCAGCAGGTCTATCTCCAAAAATATGCATCCCATCAGGGATCTGGGTATTATATAATTCGGTGATTGCTTTATGTGCAGCTTCAACAATTTGTTCAAATGGAACATCCGCCTCTAACAGATCATTAAGTTCCATCTCCTTTGAAAGATTGGTATTTGTTATCAGGTCGATAATGATATGCTCAAGAGCATGTGCCCTTGCTTTATCATGGATTTTGGTTTTGTTATATTCTGCGATCTGATCTTCAAGTTCTTTTAGCTCGCTGTATAGACCACTTTGGGTCATAACAGTCTGCATATGATCTATCAATGTAGCGTAGCTTCTTCTTTTAGCGATTGTTCCTTCCGGAGGATTATCAGAATTATAGATATATAGATGCGGGATATTCCCTATCGCAATATCAGGATAACAACTTTGCGATAGTCCGACTGATTTTCCAGGTAGGAATTCAAGACTGCCATGTGTTCCTACATGAACGATCACATCTGCCTTAAAATCATTCTCAATCCAACGGTATGTGGCAAGGTACTGATGTGTGGGAGGCAGTTCAGGATCATGCAGGATCTTGCATACCTGTCCATCACACCGTGTACCTGCACAACCGCGCTTGGGCTGGACACATATCACAGCGCTGCCATATTGAACACCAGTGACCACTATTTTATTAGCATAGATCATTGCAGCAGCAACCCCATCTATTTCCTCACCTGGCGGATTTCCCCATACTTCGCACATCTTCTTTTTGACATCCGGATCAAGAGTATTAAACCATTCCTCATAGTGCTCTTTGGTTATCATAGCAAGTGCGCCGCCTTTATCTACAATTTCATCTATCGTTGTCCATCTGAATTCGCTGATCGCTTTATGGTCCATGATATTTTCTATAAGCTCTTTCCCGCTTTTTGGTACATCAACTGAATATCCTGTCTTTTTCATTGCACCCAGGATGCGGGATACACTTTCAAGTGAATCAAGATGAGCACCTGCACCAACAGTAGCTTCTACTGATGCACAAGGGTTGTTATGAAGAATGAAAGCAACTTTTCGCTGTGATACTGGTTTGTTCTTAAGCAGTACCCATTTCTCTATTTTTTTCACGATCTTAGTTATACGCTCGTTAATAGGGACATGGCATTCAAATTCTGATCCATGCCCTTCTTTGGTTTGGGATACTCCGATAATAACAGGTTCGATCACACCTTCGAACTCAGGCATAGCAACACTCCAGCCGATCTGGCTTGAACTCATTCCTGAAATATCTGCGCTCCATTCGTCCATAGTGCTATAATATGAGACCAGTGGATGGATCACCGGAACATCAAGTATCTTTAGAGCGTTCACAGAATCATCTATGCTCCCGGCATGGAAGATCGATTGAAGATCAACCATGATATCTATCCTACCTTTGAAAAACCGGTCAGTAACTTCTCCACTTGTTTTGATACCTGTATTCTTATCACCCATTCCATGACAGAAAGCAGGTATCACATCGAACTTCTTTTCAAGTTCACGGACCAGTGTATCCACAATCTCAATATCCCCATTTGCCCAGTATGTCCTGAAAAAAAGAATACCTATCATATATTGCTTTGATGGTTTATACCATTCCAGGTAATCATCTATATTCTCAAATGCATTCCGGGCATCAGGATGATAAATCCCCTGCCACATCAAATCTTGCGGAGGATCAACATTATAATCAAGACCCAGGGTTTCTTTACCAATATATTTGAACATATTTTTTATATTTTCCAATCCGCTATAAACATGGTAAGTACTAACTGTTGCAACAATCTTCAATGGAGTATTTGAAAGCTTCCACAGAGAAGTATCATATCCAAATGAGATTACCGGAACATCATTATTTATTTTTTCAATGATCTCGTTCCAGATACCTTCACTTGCCGGACGCAGGATGATAACATCTGCATGTTCGAAGGATTCAATACATTTCTCTAATTTCGTATCATCATTTTTAAGTTCATTGGTAGACCATGCATGCAACTCTATGCCAAGCTTATCACATGCCTCGGCAAATAGTGAAATATCACTGCCCCATGTTATTGAAGTTACTCTCATCTTATGCACCTGCTTTAGAGTGTAATTCCATTACAAATTCCTGCTCATGCACAACAATATCATGAACCTGGCCTGATGATAGACGATCAATTGAAAAATACCGTCCGCCTGCACGCCTGGCTATTTCCTGGCAGTATCCAAGCTGCATTTTGACAAATGATCCGGTTACGGATTCGGTATCGATGATGATAACATGGATACCGGCAGATCTTGCTTCTTCTGCAATTTCAAGCACTTCGTTCTTGATATCAACAGATTCATCGCTGTGTACCGGAACATTTGCCCTTCCGTCTGAGATCAATACCATTATGGGTATAGTCTCTTCGTTCTTTCGCTTCTCACCAAGCAGAAGGTTCAAACCCTTGCTTAGACCTGCACTTAGCGGGGTTTTGCCTCCGGTCGGAAGTTCACTCAGTCTTTCGAATGCTAGATCAACACTTGAACAAAGCGGAAGCAGCACATCCGCATCATTACCCTTAAAGGCAACCATACCTATCCGGTCCCTCTTCTGATAGGAATCCAACAAAAGAGACATAACAGCACCTTTTGTACTTTCCATCCTGTTGGACGCACCCATAGAACCCGAAGCGTCCACTACAAAGAGAGTGGCAGTTGAGATCTTTGGGACCCTGATCTTCTCCCTGATATCCTGATCATTCACAATAAGAGCGTTCTTACCAGGCATACCTGCACCACGGTCCTTTTGATGAGGGGCTGCAGCATATATTGTTGCATCTATGGCAATGTCTACAGGTTTGCCTTGCGGCAGTGTGTGGCGGGCATATCTACCGTGAGTATAGCGTGCAAGTGTAGGGATCCTCCTTCCTGATGTTTTCCTGCGGTGTATCCTGTCCCTTCTTTCTTTCGGACGCAGTTGACTAACATCAATCGGGTCTCCAATACCAAACACCGAATCAGACTGCTGCGAGGGTGATCCGTCATCCTTGCTTTTTTGGGGATCATGAGGCTCTTGCTGTGGTTTAGAGCCCTGGTCATGTTTATGTTCAGGTTTTTCTTTGTGCTCTTTGGGATTATCGTCTTTTTGTTCCTGTTCCTGCGGCTTTTGTTCCTGTTTTTGTTCCTGCTTCTCTTTCATCATGTTATCAAGTTTATCAGTATCAAGCTGCGGCGGTTCAAATGGTTTTCTTCGCATCCTGTGCGGGAGTGCAAGTTCCATTGCTTCTTTTATGTCATCAAGTGTGACCTCAGTACGCCCGTCATATGCTGCTATTGTCTTTGCGGTCCTGATAATCACTATCTCTGCACGGTGTGTCTTAACACCAAGCTCGATACACATCTGCGCAGTGGTCTTGAGCAGGTCATCACTTATTGTGACCAGAAAAAGGAGTGATTTTGCTACTGCGATCCTTTTAGTGAGCTCGAGCTGGCTATTGTTATAATCCTCTTTGAACTGATCAGGATCATTCTCAAAGCTTTCTGCAACTTTGACTATTTCAACACGTGCATCAACATCGGCAATGCTTTCAACATTCGCCTGCAGACCGAACCTGTCCAGCAATTGCGGGCGCAGTTCTCCTTCTTCAGGGTTCATTGTACCTACCAGTATGAATTTTGACGGGTGTCCTACTGATACACCTTCCCGCTCAACAATATTTACACTCATAGCAGCCGCATCCAGCAGGACATCAGCCACATGATCATCCAGCAGATTCACTTCATCGATATACAGGATACCGCGGTTTGCAGCTGCCAGTATTCCGGGTTCAAGTGCCCGTATCCCTTCTTTGATGGCTTTTTCGATGTTCAGTGTACCAACGACCCTGTCTTCAGTAGCTCCAAGTGGAAGATCAACAACACTGGTTCGTTTGATCATGCTTTTCAATTCGTCACCATTTTCCACACGCTCATAGCAGACATCGCACATTTCGCTCATATTTTCAGGGTTACAGTTAAACGGACAGTTGATTACTACTTTTATCTCGGGAAGCACGTCATTGAGTGCCCGTACTGCAGTGGATTTTGCACATCCCTTCTCCCCCCTGATCAAAACACCACCGATCCTCGGATTAATGGCATTTAAGATCAATGCTTTTTTCATCTTTTCCTGTCCGACAATAGCTGTAAAGGGTAGTATATGTCTTTTTATATGGTGCATTATAATCATCTCCTTATTTTATTTAATTTTACAATGTTGCAGATCGAAACACATGGATACATATTACCAGTACGATCACTGCAGCAGCTGTAAGCATAATTATTTGACCCACAAACGGTTCACCACCGCCCAACAGCATCCTTGCATTATCTATGGCAAGGCTGACAGGATTGATTGAAGCTATTGTCCTGAGCCATTGAGGCATATCTTCATAAGGCATCAATGCACTACTCGCAAAAAAAAGCGGCATGGTGATCATCGCGTTTATTGCAGCATATCCATCATGGTCATCTACTGCGAGTGCAATGGTAGTTGCAATCGAGGCAAAGAGTGCCCCGAAAATAAATAGTATAAAGAAGGTCAGTAAAATGCTGGATAGACTATATACAGTGATCCCGAATAATACGGCAACACAGAAGATCACGCTAGCCTGCATCAATCCTCGAAATGATATAAACAGTATCTTACCAAGTAGATAGCTCTCTCTTTGAGGCGGCATAGCAAAGAATTTATTTAAAAATCCTAATACTTTATCAAAGATCACTAAATTACCGCTCTGGAAGGATGCAAAAAGTACACTCATTACCATGATACCAGGGGTTAGATACTCAAGATAGTTATCAGTGAATGTTACAGGAAGAGTGAGCCCGACAAAGATCAACCACGCAGCCGGGGTTACTAATGCTGCAAATATATTGACTTTCCAGCGGGTCCACTTGATGAAATCTCTTTCAAAATAATACCATACTGCATTCATGATCGCCGCCTCAGCATTGTTCTGAATTTATAACCGTCAAATGCACATTCATCTTCCCTGGTGGTAATTTTATCCATGAAAACATCATTAAGTGTAGGATTGCTGATTTCCAGACTGCTCTTAAGCTCTTGTGGAGTGCCAAGTGCAGTGATCCTTCCCTTATCTATTATCGCAACTCTATCACAGTACTCATCAGCTTCTTCCATATAGTGGGTTGTCATAAAGATCGTTATATCATGCTTTCGCAGTGATAATATGTGATTCCAGATCCTCCTTCTGGCTGATACGTCAAGACCAAGAGTGGGTTCGTCTAAAAAAAGGACTTTGGGTTCATGCACCAGTGCCTGTGCAAGTTCCAGGCGTCTTCTCATTCCTCCGGAATAGGTTTTGACCAGATCATCACACCGATCTGTAAGATCCATTAGTTCCAGCACTTCGTTTACTTTATTTATTCGATCATGGATGCCGTACAGCTTTGCATATAATAGTACATTCTCCTTTCCTGTTAATCTGATATCAAGTGCCATTTCCTGTGGTACATAGCTAATAACATTTCTCACTTTTTTTGGCTCATTGGCTATATCAAATCCACAAATAGATGCAGTTCCTTTAGTAGGTCGAAGCAGTGTAACGAGTATCCGCACAATTGTGGTCTTTCCTGCTCCATTCGGACCCAGGAGTCCGAATATCTCATTATCAACATGCAGATCAAGAGCGTCAACTGCACATAAGCTGTCAAAGTATTTGGACATGCTATTGATCTTGATCACGGGTACCACTGTTATTTGATTTTAAATAATCCGGATTAGGTTAATAGTAAAATCTTATGATATAATAAATAATTTTGAAAACATATTATTATATCATCAATTTATAAAATAGAGTGGAATTGTATAACATAAACTTTTCTATTTGTTAGGCTCTATTTATGCCAATCAGTTAATAAGATCATAATAAATAATACATCAATAGCAAAAGTCATTGCGGCATTTATTGTTGCGGTCTTACTTCCCAGTTTGGGACCAAATAGTGATATATGCAACGGAAGGGAGTGTTTTACAGATCTTGACGACATGGATACAACAGTACCAAGTAATAATGCTATCAATACTCCTTTTGTTGATATCAATCCTTCTCTTTGAAAATTACCTGCGAGAATTATTCCGGCATATGTGTTCACAACTTCGGTTGCACTAATCAATGCGACTTCACTTTCCAATCCCAGACTGCTTGTGATAGGAGCCAGAAGAGAAGAGAAATAATCAAAAAACTTCATCTCGAATGCTACAGATACCAGAAATAGCATGATAAGCATCGTGATCACTATTCTTTTAAGCATCTTATAAGTGATTTTTATGCTTTTTACCAAAGCACTTTTATTATTATTCGCCTTTTTATCAACCGGATCAGGAGCGTGAAGCTGAGTATTTTGATCCGTATATTTTTTAGAAAGCCACAGTTTTGCAAGGATTATACCGATACATGTTTTAATAATTGAGACAAATCCTACTATGCAGACATAGAAAGAGCCAGTGGTAAGACCGAGAATAGGAATGACTACTGGTATAAAAAACGTGAAAAGATGGGAGAGATGGCTTGGAAAGGAACTGATTATTGTTGTTACAATTACTTCTTGCTCGGAGATGGTTTTCTTATTCAGTCCATCAGTCAGCATGGAATAACCTGCTGTTGTACTGAAGGTACATGTTACAACAGATAATGCGCTGATCGTGCTTATATTTACTTTACTTGATATTGGATCAATAAGCCAGTTTAATTTTTTCATCAATCCGGTATTTACAGCAAAATTTGTAACAAAGATACCTATGGCAATTATTGGGATTACCTTTAAAGTATAGTAAACGGCATAAATCAGGGAGGTATATATGATATCGATAATCATCCGGATCTGATATATATTTAAACCGAGGAAAGCTTTTTTTCTGTTTTTGATATTTTGTTTTTTTCAGTTGTATCATCAATGCTTGTTATGTTCGGACTGATATTCCAGTTCCCTATACTGATTGTCCTTTCAATTAAATCCGGATTACTGGAACAACATCAACTAAAGAATAAACGAATGTTCGTATACGGGCTGCTAATAGCTTTTGCCATGTTCGTAGCCCCTGATATTACCGGGATGTCCCAGTTAATCATGGCCGTTTTCTTAGTAGTGCTGTTTGAGTTCAGCCTGTTGATAAGCCGTTTCGTCTGATATTATAAGAGGCAGTAACACCAAATCTACCTTTACAAGACTGAAAATGGTGCTATTACCGGTTATTTATTTGTTTGTTATTTGTTTGTTATTTATTGTTTTTCTCTTCATCCTGTTTAAGAGCCCTGGCAGCAAGTAAACCTACAGCCCCAAGAGCTGCAAGCGTAGTAAACCCGGGAGTCGACTCTTCTGGTAGTGATTGAGTGACTTCTATTGTTGGTGTTGAAGAGCCATCCAATCCTTCTCTGCCAGCTTGTGTTTCCAGTTGAGCATATCCTTCTGCCAGTTTCTCATTTACATGCACAACGGCTTCATTCGTATGCTGATATTTGTAGCCTTCCTCAATCACAGGAAGCGCATCAGCATCAGCCTGATCTGTGATCACTTCTCCGGCTGCTATATACCTGCCATCAGGAACAGTTACACCTACAACAGTTGCCCATGGTTCAAGAACGCATTTCTTTCCTACATCTGCCATAAAGATGAAAGACTGCATACCCACAAAAGTGTCATTGCCCACCTTTGCAGGTCCGTGTACATGCGCCTGATGTGCTAATGATACCCGATCACCGATATAGACTGCATATTTCGTGCCGTCTATGGTATAGGTACGTCCTTCTATTTCGTGTCCTTCTTCATCTATTGTTTCAAGTGCGTGGAGTATCACACCATCCTGGATATTGGAATCATCACCAACATGTATTGGCATACCCTCATCACCACGTACTGCAGCCTGTGGAGAGACCATAACATTCTTTCCTATATGTGAGGCACCGATAACAGATGCCTGGAGATGCACATATGCAGTAGGATCAATATCAGGCATTACACTTTCACTGTTCCATGGTGTGATGGGGTTTGTGCCTATGTTGATCGCTTTTTGCTCGGGTAATGCATTATATCCGGCTGCGAGATTTGTATTCACATGCACAACAGCCTCGTTGGTATGCTCATACTTGTAGCCTTCCTCTATTGCAGGAAGTGCATCAGCATCAGCCTGGTCTGTGATCACTTCTGAGGCAGCTACATACCTGCCATCCGGAACAGTTACGCCGATGACTGTTGCCCATGGTTCAAGTACACAGTTATTTCCAACCTCAGCCATAAAGATAAACGACTGCATACCCACAAAAGTATCATTGCCCACCTTTGCCGGGCCGTGAACATGTGCCTGGTGTGCTAATGATACCCGATCACCGATATAGACTGCATATTTCGTGTCGTCTACGGTATAGGTACGTCCTTCTATTTCGTGTCCTTCTTCATCTATTGTTTCAAGTGCATGAAGTATCACACCATCCTGGATATTAGAATCATCACCGACATGTATTGGCATACCTTCATCACCACGTACTGCAGCCTGCGGTGAGATCATGATATTTTTCCCAATATGTGAAGCACCAATTACAGATGCCTGAGGATGCACATACGCAGTAGGATCAATATCAGGCATTACACTTTCACTGTTCCATGGTGTGATAGGGTTTGTGCCTATGTTGATCGCTTTTTGCTCGGGTAATGCATTATACCCGGCTGCGAGATTCTTGTTTACATGCACAACAGCCTCGTTGGTATGCTCATACTTGTAGCCTTCCTCTATTGCAGGAAGTGCATCAGCATCAGCCTGGTCTGTGATCACTTCTGAGGCAGCTACATACCTGCCGTCCGGAACAGTTACGCCGATGACTGTTGCCCACGGTTCAAGTACACAGTTATTTCCAACCTCAGCCATAAAGATAAACGACTGCATACCCACAAAAGTATCATTGCCCACCTTTGCCGGGCCGTGAACATGTGCCTGGTGTGCTAATGATACTCGGTCACCTATATGGACTGCATACTTCGTGCCGCCTACGATATATGTACGGCCTTCTATCTCATGTCCTTCATCATCAACAGTTTCAAGTGCATGGATGACCACACCATCCTGTATATTAGATTCATCGCCCACATATAATGGCATGCCTTCATCGCCGCGTACTGCAGCTTGAGGTGAGATCATGATTTCTTTTCCGATATGCACATTACCAATAACCGTAGCCTGTGGATGTACATATGCTGTGGGATCAATATTAGGTATATCACTCTCTATGTTCCAAGGAGTGATCGGATTATATTCCCTGTTTGATGCCTTCATTTGTATATTAGGAAGACCAATTCCATGACCTGACAGTGTAATAAATGCCGCAGATGCTCCTGTTAGTTTCAAGAAAGTTCGTCTTGATAATTTTGCTTTATTAACCATATCTTTTGACATTATCTCCACCCTATCTTTTTTTA
>MZXQ01000245.1 GCA_002926195.1 Candidatus Methanomarinus sp. HR1
CTTCAACCGTATCCCAAGATAATCTGCAACATCACTGATATTGATCTTCTGGTTTTTAAATGAATCAATAACAAGTGTTGTGTACATCTCCCCATTACGACTAAGTGCCTGCCTGTATTGTGGTACAATGATATCTTTGTCAGAACTCTTCTTTTGTCTTATCTCTTCAATGAATTGCTGGCGTTTTTTCTTATAAAAACTAAGTGTTGCACGGTCTAAACCAGCAAGTCGACGGATTATTACCTCTCGGCTAACTTTATATTTATTAGCAAGTTTACGAATACTATCATCAGACCATTGATCAGGATCATGGTTTGATTTCACAATTGGCTCTTCTAACAGTTCATCTTCCGGAACCAGAAATGCAGCTGCAAATTGATTACAAAATACTTCAAACCTGGAAATATTAATGTCTCCATATTCAGATTCATACATATCACAAATCCCCCCACTACGAAGTAGCAAATGGCAGTATTCATGGAATAAGGAGAAAATCCTGGCATTTGGTGCATCTTTTGGATTAATTATTATATATGGATATTCATTATCGAAAAATGAATGTCCTCGCATATCAGCAAGTGAGATGCCACTGGATTGGAAGACAAGTATTTTTTTATCTTCAATAGCCCTTTTCCACAGTTTCAAAGCTGCATATGGATTCTTTGATTCAAACTGGGTTTGCAGGTCTATTCCTAGAAAATCTCTTTCTCTTTGAGCAAGTTTTTCAACATCATTATTCAAATTAGCACTATAAAGTTGATTTTCAACTTTCAATTCATTTATTCTTGCTAATTCCAATGCTATTTCTCGTTTTCGATTACATAATCTAATTTCAATTAAAATATTCGGTGATAATTTATGATCAATATTTTCTGGCAATAACCTAAAATCCGTTGATTTTTCCTGGATAGATGGAGGGACAGGCAGGAAAAATACAGCAAGAGATCTTCTATATACATTAGCTATTTTTCTGAGCTGGTTGATCGTTGGTTTTTTTTCTCCGGATTCCCATTGTTTAAGCAGTTCCTTTTTAACTGCAATTTTTTTTGCAGATCTCTCAATATCCATGCCAATCGTTTGACGCGCCCAGGTGAGCAGATCCGGATTTATATTAGCTCTTGCTGAAATCATTGTATATTTATTCCATTATTGTTAACGTAAT
>MZXQ01000244.1:0-6528 GCA_002926195.1 Candidatus Methanomarinus sp. HR1
ACGCCCAGAGGTATATGTGCCCCGGCAGAAGTAGCATGCCCTCCTCCATATGTTTCCCCGAATGCCTCGCGCATAACCTCTCCGACATTCACTCTTACATCTTTGCTCCGGCCTGAAAGGTAAATAGATTCATCTGTAAGTCCGAATATAACAGTAGTTGTCACACCTTCAAGGTTCAATAAATAATCCGCTGCCTGGGGAAGAGCATCCCGGTCCCTTATATTTCCTACATTGGATATCAGGTAACTTCCCTTTACCAGACGGTTCTTGATAGCATGACCCATAATATCAAGTGTTTCTATGGACATGGACGGAGTCTCTATCTGACTCAGTATCTCATGATCTACCTGAGGATACAGAAAAGCCGCTGCACTTAAGTCTAATGGGGTTGCATTCTTTTTAAATTCGTCCGTATCCACCCTGATCCCATAAAGCAGTGCCGTTGCCAGTTCGCCGCTTATCTTAATCTGTAGGTCCTTTAAATAGATAGCCATGATAGTAGCACTGGCTCCCAGTTCAGGTTGAATATCAATAAAATCAGCTTTGACATCATCAATATTCACAGGATGATGGTCGATCGCAATACTTATTTTAGTTCCCTGGGGCAGTTGATTGTTCACACCGGGAATAGCTCCCTCGAATAACGCAATATGAGTATATGAGGATAGATCATATTCATCCATACGTTCAAGATCAATACCCAGAAGGTTCACAAAAGCCTTATTCTCCTGATGTCCGATCCTGCCATGATAAAGGATCTTCGATTCCACACCTACCTTATTTGCAATTTCTTTTAGGGCCATAGCACCTGAGATAGCATCAGGGTCAGGGTTGTTATGCATTACTATTGCTAAGCGTCCCCCGTTCATTCCTCTTATGATCCTCTTAAGTTCTCTGGCTTTCTTTAATTTTGTGGCTTGCTTTATCAGCCCTACAATATAATTAGCAGCCGCTCGTGTTGATTGTATTGCATAATCCGTACCTGCTGATTCAAGACGCTCCTTATTGGTCCGATCAATAGCTCTGGATATAGTATACACATCAGGATCTAATTTTTTTAATTGCTGCAGTGCTTGTAGATTTGCATCACCATCCGAACTTAATAAAAAAACCACATCCGGATTGGACATCTTTAGTGTATTGATTACATCAGGATCACTAATATCACCGATCTCTATATCAAAACCCTGTTCTTTTAATGTT
Organism: Candidatus Methanomarinus sp. HR1; assembly: GCA_002926195.1. Lineage (GTDB taxonomy): Archaea > Halobacteriota > Methanosarcinia > Methanosarcinales > Methanocomedenaceae > Methanomarinus. The sequence continues at coordinate 1,204 of MZXQ01000244.1, forward strand.
TCAACTCTTGTGGCATCTTTTTCAATAAATAATAAGCTTACATCATGCCCTTCCAATTCCTTTGCCACAGCAACTCCCAAACCACCACTGCCCAGTATCGCATATAATGATCCCTGTTTGTTTTTTATTGGCATTTCATGCTCAAGAGTTGTTGTGGATGTTGTGTTTATTATAAATAAGCCTCCGATAAATATTATTGATAATATATGTTAAGCAAATAGAATTCTTAATAATTACTTCAATAAATAACTTTAGGTTTTCATAGTATATATTGTAAGGCAAGTAAAGATAATCTTTTACCATTAGCTATACTAAGAGGATAACATGAAAAACACACTAATAGAATCTGCAAAAAGGATGGATTTAATTCCCAGGATAAAAGAAGTTGCCGGATGTGAAGGGATCAAACCAAAAAAGATAGCTTCATTGATTGCGCAGGGCCGCGTGGTCATCCCTGTGAATATACAACGCGAACACATATCTCAGGTAGCTGTCGGAGAATGTACTTCCACCAAGGTCAATGCCAATATAGGTACATCCAGGGAACATTCCGATATTGAAGAAGAAATATTAAAAGCCCGTACTGCACTGCAGTATGGAGCTGATACCATCATGGATCTCTCTACAGGTACTGATATGGATAGCGTACGAAGACGGTTGTTAAAAGAGATTAATGTGCCCCTGGGAACAGTACCTATATACCAGGCTGTTGGCAGCAAGTCTTCAGTGGTTGATATTGATGAAGATGATATGTTCAATGCAGTCAGACGACACGTTGTGGATGGTGTTGATTTTGTTACAATACATGCCGGTGTTACTTTAAGGGGCCTTGAGCATTTGCGCTCACATGGACGGATACTGGATATTGTCAGCCGGGGAGGATCTTTTTTAGCTGCCTGGATGCTGCATCACGCAACAGAGAATCCCTATTACACTGAATTCGATTATTTATTGGAAATAGTAAAGGAATATGATGTCACAATAAGCCTCGGGGATGGGATGAGACCTGGAAGTATAGCTGATGCTTCGGACCGTGCTATGTTCGAGGAGATCATAACCCTGGGAGAATTAGTGAATAAAGCCAGGGATTACGGAGTTCAGAGTATGGTAGAAGGACCTGGACATATACCACTGGATAAGATAGAATCAGGTGTACGCTCAATAAAACAGATCTGTGCAAATGCACCATTATATCTACTGGGGCCTTTAGTCACTGACCTTGCACCTGGTTATGACCATATCACAGCAGCCATGGGCGGTGCTGTAGCAGGGATGGCTGGTGCTGATTTTTTATGCATGACCACTCCGGCAGAGCACCTGGCACTCCCTACTGTGGAGGATATACATGATGGAGCTGTGGTTACAAAGATCGCTGCCTGTGCTGTTGACCTTGTAAAGACAGGACAGCGAAAAAAGGCTCTTGATCGCAATACTAAGATGGCACAGGCACGACATGACCTGGACTGGGAAGCTCAGTTCGGACTTGCTATTGACCCTGAGCGTGCAAAGAAGATACATTCCGGATGTAAGGATTCAAAAACCTGTAGTATGTGCGGTGAGTTCTGTTCGATCAAGATCATGAGGGAAACACTTTAATATAATATATCTCACCAAGAGCAAAAGGTAAATACATTACAGTGTATCTTAGTCGCCTATAAATGATAAAATTCAACCTTGATCAATTTATTAGTTCATATCTTGATAAGATATCAACCAAACAGATGATAATTATACCTCTGGTATTATTATTTTTCTCCCTGATTATCCTGGGCTGGACATTCTATACTACCGGTAGCCCGGTAGAACTGGGTGTTGAATTTACTGGCGGTACAATTGTAGAAGTCCACTCAACATCATCATATGAAGTAGTAGAGAAGGAATTTGCCACTCATTTTCCTGACACTCCGCCTATTAGTGCTCGCGACGGCGGGGGAGGGACTGTAAAGCTCTATTTCGGCCTTATGGATGAATCCCAACAGATGGAATTAATTGATTATCTGAATTCCAACTATGGTGATGATTTTTTCTTAAGACAGATGAGTGAGGTTTACAGCGAAGAACTACAAAAAAGTGCTGTAATGGCAATCATTTTAGCTTTTTTCGGAATGGCCGTTATAGTGTGTATCATATTTCGATCATTGGTTCCTTCGGCAGCAGTTGTACTATCTGCATTTTCTGATATCGTCATTGCTGCAACCCTTATGAACCTGTTCGGTATACCACTTTCACTGGGTACAATCGCAGCACTGCTAATGCTGATTGGTTATTCAGTGGACAGCGACATCCTGCTTACCACAAGACTGCTCAAACGCAGGGGTGATTTTAGTGAGAAAATGCATGGAGCTATGAAAACCGGACTGACCATGACATCTACTACGTTAGCAGCTATCACTGTTCTCTTTTTAGTCAGCACCTGTGTGGGTCTGATCTCATCCTATTCCAAGATCAGTATTATAAGTGAGATTTCAGTAGTTCTCCTTTTTGGTCTTACAGTTGATCTTATGAACACCTGGATGCTGAATTCCGGCATTCTTAAATGGTATATCGAACGTTCNNAGGACTGGGTAGTGATTACCGGATCATTCTATTAGTAGCTGCCTTATCAGTATCATTGATCTTATTATTCCTTCCGATTATTTTTCCAGGACTTAATGTCGGAGGGCTCAACTACGGCCTTGATCTTGAAGGAGGATCATGGGTTGAACTTCGACCTGAAGGTGCAATGGCACAATTAGATGCAGATACGGGTTTGATTATAGAACAGGAGTATGGAGTATTTTTCAATGATACTGTAACCATAACCAACCAGACCAACTCCACTATTACCTTTACTATTGCTAAACCTGCCACTGCTAAGCAAATCGAATCTATGGGATACGGTCAGGCTTCCATTTCCACAAACGGTGGAGTCACCACCATCGAGCTTGCAATAGATGAAACAAAGGTAATTTCCAGATACCTTGAAAACCAGTATCAGACAGATGTGGTGTTCTTTGAGGACAAGGATGGTTTATGGTATGAGATTAGAAAGAAGACATCTTTAGAGGATCTGGAAAGTACCATGGAACAAGTGAACGGATCTGTGATCGCTTACAAGGAAAAAGTTTCATTAGCCACATTAACTGATACCAAAGAGATCCTTGAAGATAAATTAAACCTGTTCGGATTGAGCGATGTTAAACCTGTTATAATCTCAGAAGAATATATTCAGATTGACCTGGCAGGAGTTGATATTGATACTGCTATGGATTTAGCAGCCACACCAGGCAAGTTCGAGATACGGTTCCAGACAGTTGGTAACGAGACGGTACATGCAATATATGGAGATGATATCCAGTCAGTAGGATATCATACAATGGATGAAGGATCCTGGGGCGTACCCTTTGTAATGACTCCGGCAGGTGCTAAAGCCTTCCAGCAGGTAGCTATTGATACAAACGCAGTTAATGATTGTAACAATCACAATGTAATAATGTATCTTGATGATAAGGTAATATATAGTGCTCCATTAAGCCCGAAACTTGCACAGAGTCTTAAAGTAGTACCCCTGCAGGATCTAAGAGCGTCCTTTGGCAGTGATAGCGAGAGTGAGGAGAAGGCTAAAGAACTGGAATCTCATCTTAAGGCGGGTGCATTACCTGTTAACGTAGAAGTAATAAGTTATGGTCAGGTACCTGCATCACTGGGCAGTCAGTTCAAGGAACTTACTGCTATTGCAGGTCTACTGGCTATTATCACCGTATCATTTGTGATCTACTTACGCTACCGCAGAAAAGAGATCATGCTTCCCATGATCATAACCTCAATAAGTGAAGTAATAATGATCCTGGGCTTTGCTTCGGCTATTAAATGGCAACTTGATCTACCTGCCATAGCAGGGATCATCGCAGTTATCGGGACTGGAATTGACCATCTTGTGATCATTACCGATGAAGTGCTTTATGAAGGGAAACTGCCTCCTACAAAGGTCTATAAAGCACGGGTATCCAGAGCTTTTGGTATCATTTTTGCAGCTGCAGCCACCACGATCGTAGCTATGATATGGCTGGTCTGGATGGGATTCGGTGCGCTAAAGGGTTTTGCACTGACAACTATAATAGGAGTATTAATAGGAGTCCTTATTGCCAGACCAGCTTATGCCAGTATCATTAAAGCAGTATTAAAGGATGACGAGAGCGAAGAATGAACTGCATTAATGATGTAGTAATTATAAGATACGGTGAGATTGCTCTTAAGGGTAAGTACGTCAGGAACAGGTATGAAAAGACCCTTATTCTTAATATCAAGTCCATGCTGGATACCTGTGGTATCAAATACGAAGATATTATTAGAGACTGGGGGCGCATATATATCAAAACAGCAGATCCCCGCGCTATTGAAGCAGTTGTAAAGGTGTTCGGTGTTGTCTCTGCCAGTCCTGCTGTGACCTGTGAACCTACTCTTGAATCTGCAGCATCCGTGTCAGCTGAAATAGGAAGATATCTTATCAAAGATCACGAATCTTTTGCTATTCGGCCCAGGAGAAGCGGNTTTGAGCACATAAAGGACAAATATCCAAGAGTTGATCTTACATCACCTGATAAGGAGATATTTATTGAGATCAGGCAGAACTATGGGTTTGTATTTACTGATATTGTATATGGTATAGGCGGTCTGCCTCTGGGAACACAGGGAAGAATGGTGGCTCTGGTATCAGGTGGTATAGATTCCCCCGTAGCTGCATGGCTTATGATGAAAAGGGGATGTGAGATCATCCCTGTCTTTATCAACAACCAACCATACTCTGATGAGGCGTCTCGCAGGAAAGCCCTGGAATGTATTAAAGTACTTCAATCCTGGGCACCAGGGCGTCCTCTTACTGTCTATGAAATACCGGATGGTGAAAGTCTGAGCGCATTTTTATCAAACTGCGAGTCCCGATATACCTGCTTGCTCTGCCGCAGAATGATGTACCGTATCGCACATGGTATCATGAATAAGGAAAATGCCTGTGGTATTATAACAGGATCATCTCTTGGTCAGGTTGCCAGCCAGACGGCGCAGAATATGATGGCAGAGACATCAGGGATACATATACCTATCTATCACCCTCTAATTGGATTTGACAAGACAGAGATCGTGGATATTGCACGTAATATAGGAACTTATGAACCTTCCATACTACCAGGGACAGATTGTAAAGCAGTTCCGGAAAAACCATCAACATCAGCTAAAATCAGCCGGATTTATCATGAAGAAGAAAAAATAGATATACAGGAATTACTCAAGCATGCTTTATCCGGTGTAAAAATGGTAAATTTTTAGAAGATGTTACGGATCTTCTAG
>MZXQ01000244.1:6536-11614 GCA_002926195.1 Candidatus Methanomarinus sp. HR1
GCGAGGATTTTGTTTAAATGGAGTTTAATCATTGACCTTCAACAGTCTCAATTTTAAACATTACATTGAAACCTTTTAATGTCATATGAGTACGGTCGCCGAATCTGAGTATATCATCAACGTTGGTATTCTCAGCCCATTCATATATATAGTCATAGGCACCCTGAATAGGTTTAAATCCTAAAGACATTAAACGCTGATTAACTTCAGAGGGTCTTGCTCCTTCACTGTTAAACCAGATTATTAAGTATGTTATCATGATATCAAATAGTTGAAGGTCTTAAGTATTATTATGTCTTTTGGTATTTACTTAGAAAAAATGTTCCCTTAAATGTTATATGTTTATAGTACCATTACTAAACATTAACTAAATAGCAGGATAAATCATGAAAACTGCAAAGAAGGGTTGGGTATGCATTATTATAATAATATTTATCATGATAGGAATCCCGGATGTCCGGGCACAGCAGGACTATGACAATCCGCTGATCAACGGCACTGGCTTTTTTCTATCTACCGGTCAGGCCAGGACGTTCTATCAAGGATACTCTCTTACTCTGATGTTTGTTAATAATAATGCAAATAAAGGCTGGGTCCAGCTCAAACTTAACAAAACCGTAGTAAAATCTGCTACTATATCTCCTGATGAGATAATATATTACAATATAACATCAAATGACACAAATGAAACTGTCATTTTCTATTTTAAGGTCTCGGGGATGTATTCAGGAGAAGATACTCATATTGTTACTTTTTCACCTGTGTATCAATATTATAACCCTGATCTTCCTGAACCGACTGCTTTACCGACCACATATCCTGTTAATTCCGGGAATTCTTCCGGATCGAATAATACATGTACAGACGCTACACCCATTCCAGGACTCAAGATCATATTGACAACATTAATATTAGGTCTTTGCAGTATATGGTTCTGGAAAATATCAATAATTAAGTAACTGTGATAAATATGTCAGATTCAAATGCATCCGGATTACTAAATTCAATCCGGCCCTATATTAAACTGTTGAGACCTGAGATCGCCGATATGGATGTGGCTCTCCCCGCAGCCACTGCCCTGCTGGCAACTTATTTAAGCACCGGTGGTTTTCCTGAGCTATTTCACTTTATTATAGCAATAGCAGCCGCTTATATTGCTATTACCAGTTCCTATGTATTCAATGACTATTGTGATGTGGATATAGATACTATAAATCTACCTGACCGTCCACTACCATCATCACAGATCAGCAAGAACAATGCACTTATTTTTGCAGTATTCTTAATGTTGATAGCGGGATCTGTTGCCTTTTATTTAAATCCGGAAACTCTGGTGGTATTTATTATTGCCGCATCTGTTATCACGTTCTACTCCGCTGTGGCCAAACGTGCAACTTACTTAAGCTTTATCCCGGTTGGAATATCATATGGCCTGGTACCTATTGGTGTATGGCTTGCTTTTGATCCTGCTGGTATTTTGAAGGGGAATGACGGTGTTATCCTTCCTATCCCTGCAATATTTTTAGGCATCATGGTCTGCATAACCGACTGGGGCTTTACTCTAAGTGGAGTGTCGCGGGATGTAGAAGGGGACCGTAAAAAAGGAGCGCCCACTGCTCCTGTAACTTTTGGAGTACCTTTCATATCAAAGTTTATATTTATCTGCTGGTTCCTGGGCGTAGCAGCATCTTTGATAATAGGATATACAGCACATTTAGGTCCTGTGTTCTTTATTGGTGCCCTGGCAGGGGGTGGGTGGATACTGTGGCAATCTGCAGATTTTATTAAACATCCGCTGCCTGAGAGGGGAGGCGAGTTGTTCCTGCAGGGTTCCAGATACAGAGGAATTTTATTCGGATGCCTGATCATTGATGTTATATTGTTAGTGCTAATACCATCTATTGGATATCCTTTTATCTGGTAAGGATTATTAAATAATTGATATACCATGAACGGGAATAATGATGTTGATATCCTTGTGATCGGTGCCAGTCCGGCCGGTATTATGGCTGCCAGAAGTGCTGCCTTAAATGGGGCCAGTGTAGTCCTGATCGAACGTAAGAAGGACATAGGTCATCCGCCACATCCGGCAAATACTTTTTTCAAATTCATGATGGACCGAAGCGGCGAACCTATCTTAGATGATTATGTGATCAACAGGCTAAGAGGTATGAAGATAATCTCACCCAATGGCAGTACAGTAGAGATTGAAACACCTGGATTTTTCATAGACAGGCAGCGGTTCGATACTCATTACAAGCATGAGCTAATAAAAGCAGGAGTGGATATACGCACCGGAGTTGATGCTTTAGCTGTATTGCGTACAGATGACAGATGTAAGACCAGCACCTCAAGCGGTACGATATTATCCGGGATAGTGATCGCTGCCGATGGAATCCAATCAGGTACTGCTGCGAGGATGGGACTTAAAACAACCCGCTATCCCAATGATATTGCCTGGGCCATGGAGGCAGAGGTGAAGGCTCCTGGTATCGGTGAGCCTGATATGTTTGAATATTATATAGGAAATCATTCACCCGGATGGAAATCTACATACTCTCCGAAAGGAGGTGATAGTGCTACTTTGGGAGTATATGCCAGGCGTCATGGGAGAGATGTTTCTGTTTTTTTCGATCAGTGGCTTGATAAGTTCTCAAGAATAAAGGGATATAACATAGATGATATTGAGATAATCGGGGAAAAAATAACAGGGGGTGACCCTATTGCAACCCTCCCAAAGCAAATGATCGCTGATGGGTTTATGGTTACGGGTGGGGCTGCCGGACAGAGCGGTATTGGTTATGGAATGTGGGCTGGAAAGACATGCGGTGAAGTAGCTGCCCAGGCAATAGCATCAGGTAATGTATCTAAAAAGCAGCTTGGTGAATATCCGAAGCGATGGAAGAAAGAGTTTGCAAATGAATATTTGATAGGACGGGTCGGCCTGGAGACTGTACGCAAAATGACGGATAAGGAAATTGATACTGTACTATCAGTGTTTGCAGGGCGGGACCTGTCAGGCCTTAACGGCTCACCGGTTGTTCAGGGTATTAAGACAGGGTTGTTTATTGCTTATCATAAGCCCAGTGCATTATGGGCTTACCGGGCTTTGCTCAGGCGTAAATAATAACAAAATCCTCCCTTCGGTCGGATTTTCTTGACTGAAGCTTCGAAGAAGCTGATGATTAGAAAATGTGAACGGAGTGAGCATTTTCGATATATCAAGTTATACTTGATATACTATGAAAAGACGCATCATTTATTTAATATCCGGTAATTAAGACCAGACATGAGTGATCTGACAATACTTGTTATAAATAATTACGGCCAGTTCTGCCATCTGATCCACAGGGCAGTACGTGACCTGGATATGGAAACCCGTATTATTGCAAATACCCTATCCAATGAAGAGATCCTTAACATGCAGCCAGATGGGTTGATACTATCTGGCGGGCCAGGTATAGACCGTATTGGCAGATGTGAAGAGATAGTAACGCAGATTGATCTACCTATACTCGGGATATGTCTGGGCCACCAGCTTATGGCAAGAGCTTTCGGAGGCGAGATCACTACTGGCAAGAAAGGAGGATATGCGGCTGTTAATGTAGAGATACTTGATGAAGATGAGATACTAAAAGGACTGGGACCTACTACAGGTGTATGGGCATCCCACGCAGATGAAGTGGTACGGCTTCCCCCTGATTTTATAAACTTAGCAAGAAGTGATGTATGCGGGATAGAGGCTATGAGACATATAAGTAAACCATTATTCGGAGTACAGTGGCATCCGGAAGTCAGTCATACTGATAAAGGGGATGAATTGTTGATGAATTTTTTTAGAATTTGTGGACAGGTGTGAGCTACAGTAATGATATCTCATAGATACCGTCCCTTTCTTCTATATTGAATTTAACATCCAGGAACTGCTCTACCACCCATATATTAGTCCTGGTATGCTCAGATACCTCACGTACACAAAAACTTCCTCCTCTGGAAAGTCCTAAATACGGGATCAATTGATCTGCGAGATATACATCAACTGACGCACATGAATCCAGTTCTTTAATGATCTTGTTCGCAGCAATTCTGCCTACTTTTTTTGCAGGAAGTCCCCTTCTGCCCAGGGCAGCACTTCCAATATGTCCGCACCATAAGGTTATTCCGCTGCCAGTTGATGGAAAATGTGAGGATTCCATATCAATGGATGAACTATATCCCACATGCTCTAAGGCTATCCTGGCTGATTGTTCCTGGTTTTGCACTACATGTTCCGGAAGGTTGGAACAGTGGGATATGCCTTTAATAGTACACGGTTCTCGTTCTATATCCGTAATTGTTAATTTCGAAGGATTGATCTCAAATCGCACCTTTCCACCGCCTCTGGGATAATAACCTCTTTTTTGGACCTGGATATTGCAATCCATACCCATAGCGGTAAGTACAGGCAGCAGGACATTGGATAGATAATCAATAGGCGGTGACCATGCCACATCTGTCCCGCCTGTTATATCAAGTATGATAGATCCTGTTGTTATAACAGCTGCAGGCATCAAACACTGCAGAAGTAATGTAATACTACCTGCAGTTCCGATATCAACTTCATAATATCCACCATAGATCCCCTGCGGTTTGAAAGTAAGTTTTGTAGAACCGGGTTTCAATCCCATGACTTTAGCATTTGTCATAGCCACTGCCGTTTTTACTGCACTTAGATGCTGTGCTTTCAATCCGGGTTCGGGTCTGTTACTTCTGATATTATGGATCGTGACATCATTCTTTGTTACTATAGACAGTGCAATACTTGTACGTATGATCTGTCCACCACCTTCACCGTAAGAACCATCAATCGTGATCATCTTATTTCCACATCTTTTTTTGTCTATCCTCAGCCGCAAGGGTTACCGGGTCAATGACCATAGATACAGGTGGTGCATAAGAGGTTTCCCATCTGAGCAGATCATCTATTACAGCACCCATGCGAATGGCAAGACTAAGTGCATCTATTCTTTCTTTAACTCCCTCTGCTGCCACTACCTGGGCACCTACAAGCCGTGTATCTGAAAATATGAGCTTTATAT
>MZXQ01000244.1:11643-12185 GCA_002926195.1 Candidatus Methanomarinus sp. HR1
TGGGATGTTATCCCCACCGAACCTGCTGTGAGACCTTCCATTGCTACTACATTAGGATGTAGTGTCGGAGGATAAGTAGATAATGTTGAGGTTTTTCGGGTGATGTTTTTACCAATGACCCGGGCCATACGTCTGGCAGCCGCACCTGAGTGTATGAGTATAGGTGAATTAGTGATCAGATGATTAACCTGGGCACATTCACCTCCTGCATATATGTTATTCAGGAACTTTCCGTTAAATTTTACTCTTAAGTATTTATCTGTTACAATACCACCTGCAGGGCCAATATCAAACCCTGCATCCATGGCAAGATCAACAAGAGGCTTTACTCCGGTAGTTATAATAACAATATCAGCTGGTAATAGCTCATCTCCGACAGTCACCGACCCTACACGAGTACTATCATTTGGATTGATGCGATCAACCCGGGTCCCTGTGATTACTCTTATGCCCTGTGAGATAAGATGCTGCCGGACAACCAATGCCATATCAGGATCAAGAATAGAGGGCAATACCTGTGAAGTAGATTGTATTAAAGTGAC
>MZXQ01000244.1:12242-13042 GCA_002926195.1 Candidatus Methanomarinus sp. HR1
GCAGGGTATGCACTCCATCCAGGTCATTCCCTGGAATTGGAGGTATAAAGGGTGTACTGCCTGTGGCGATCACAAGAAAGTCATAGGTAAAGATCCCGTCTTTGGTGACCACTTTCTGGCTGTTAACATCGATGTTGTTTACTTTGGTCTTTAGATGCAGGTCTATTCCCATATCGATAAAGACATTTAGGGGTTTTACTATCAAATCAGTGAGATTAAATAAGTGGCTACCCAGGGCAAAAGGCATTCCACACTGACTGTAAGCAGTATGAGTATCAGATGAAAATACACGTATATGGTGATCTGTATGGCGTGATAGAAACGTGGCTACAGTCATTCCAACTGCACCGGCACCGATGATGATCACATTTTGAGTCATGTAAAATATAGTATTATTTATAGTAGATTAGATTTACTGTTATTGATATATTATGTATCTTATATAATTAATACCAATTAAAATAATAATGTTGGAATATAAACAAAAATGTGAGCGGGTTGGGGAGTGGGGGTTAGTTTAAAAACGTTGTACCCGCTCACATGTGTTACATTAACTGCAAAGACTAAATAGTTTTCGGTTTAATTTGATTTGAATTATAAAAATATAGACTATATTAACAAATTGTGTTATTATACTAAAAATATTTACATTGTTTCTTGAATTTGTTATATAAGAACAAAATCTTCACTTCTGTCGGATTTTCTTGACTGAGGCTCTCGAAAGAGCCGAAGATTAGAAGATTCGTAGAATCTTCGCCTGTGGATCTCGAAAGAGCCGAAGATTAGAAGATTCGTAGAAT
>MZXQ01000243.1 GCA_002926195.1 Candidatus Methanomarinus sp. HR1
TCCGATCTGTCAGATTCTAAAAAGGAAAGATTCGGGTTTACAAATCCGAACCAGAAACGTACCATGTTGTCCTTAATGCAATAACGTCCCATTTTTTTCCCGTTTAGAAGCGGTTCTCTTCTTTCCAGTATGTCAAAAGTTCTGATAAGATCATTCAGGTATTTTCCCAGACTTTTCATAGGGATACCTGTAGTATCTGAGATCTCTTTTAGCGTGCTCTTTCCTGAAGATACTGCTTCAAGTATTGAAAAATACATAACATAATTTTTTCCGAATTCATTTATTAGTATCTGTCTGACCTCATCCTGCAACGGAGCATTTATAGTGCTAAAGATCAGGGATTCCAGAACATCTTTATAATTGTCAAGTCCATAGCTTTCCACTAATTGATAGTATCTTGGAGTGCCGCCCAGTGTAGCATACATTTTAATAATATCTTCTTCGCTTTTAAATCCCAGATCAAGGCAGATCTTCCGAACCCAACTGAATTTTAAAGGTTTAAGATCTATCTTAGCAGTAGCCCTGCCGAATAAGGGTTCTTTTTCGTCTATGAAAATCTTTTTCATCAGTCCTACATAAGAACCTATAAAGACCAGCATTATCCGGGATGTATCCGAATACTTATCCCAATACTTCTGGAATATCGAAAAAACAGCCGGATCAACTGCTTTAAAATTCTGGAACTCGTCAAATACTACAACAAGATGCTCCTTAGTTGAATATTCAAATAGATAACGTACAAAATCATCCCAATTAGAGAAATCATGTACAAAATCACCTGACTTCACTCTCATGATCTCTGAAAATTCCTGTAGCATCAAAGTACTGGTTTTTTTATCTACAAAAAAATACAAAGGACTGAGTGATTCCAGAACGAGCCTGGTTTTACCTACCCGCCTTCTGCCGTAGATAACAAGCATATGTGCGTGTTTCTGGCTAAGTGAGGATAAGTTTTTTACTGCGGAGATCTCTTGTTGTCTGTTATAGAATTGCATAGAAAGTAATTATACGTTTTAATATAATACTTTTTTGTAGTATTTAGTCTATGCATACCGCTCGGCTGCCAAATCCCGGGTCAATTGAACTGGATCCTATGTATTGAGCCATTCCAATTACCCGTAGGTTCAACTTATATAATATCTCACGCAAAAGTTCGAATCTTCCAATCTCACAGAAAGCACTTATGACACTAT
>MZXQ01000242.1:0-593 GCA_002926195.1 Candidatus Methanomarinus sp. HR1
AAAAAAATAGACCTGGCAAAGCCAGGTCACAACTCTTAATTTGCAGTTCCGTAGAACTGTTGAATATCTTCTACATTGTACCCGTATATTCCCACAATCCACGTCCCTGCTTCAGGATCCTGGATCGTTACTGTTTCATGTACCGTATCACTATTTACTGAACTTGCCACGACCTCTCCTGAAGGATCATATATGAACATATCAAGATCGCTATTGATATTATCCCACTTGATATTGATTTCCAGCATTTGGGAATTAACATCCATGCTGTAATATCTCCATTCTTTATTACTGATCTCGCCTTCGAAAGGACCAGGATATTGAATGCTCAGTCCGACACTGACAAATAATGGGATCTCAACGACCTCTTCACCACTTGATACAATCAATTCGCCCGTGTAGTCACCGTTGGCTTCATCAGGAGGTGTAAGAGTAGAAGTAAATACCTTTTCTGTCATTCCCGGAATGAACAATTCTTCCGGATCATTTTCTATCCAGGAGGTATCCCTTGTTTTTACATCATATACACCGATATAGTGTTCTGTTGTATCATTTAAAGCAAACATTGGAAATACCATAACTTCCCAGGTTCC
>MZXQ01000242.1:682-837 GCA_002926195.1 Candidatus Methanomarinus sp. HR1
GTCATTGTTAGCATGAATTCAGAGGCATCTTCGGATATGTCAAATGTGTGTCTTCCGTATTCCGGTTCCCAATATTCATATTCATCATCTTCCTGTACTTTAGTACCAAGATGCTCCGAATATCCCGGAATTTTTGAATATCCTGACTGTTCTAC
>MZXQ01000242.1:919-1165 GCA_002926195.1 Candidatus Methanomarinus sp. HR1
ATAATCCACACTACCAGAGAAACTTCCGCTTGCATCAGTATCCGGAACACTTATATAACCTTCAACCTGAACGGATTTAACTGTGTTATCTGTATTTGTCACTGTGAATTCCTGTACAATATCAGAGCCTTCTGATATGATCGATGGAATGACCCATGATGTTGGTTCGAATATAAGTGAATGAATTTGCGTCGTTAACGTCAGATGTACATGCTCGATCATAGGATCAAATACATATGATTCCAC
>MZXQ01000242.1:1191-2946 GCA_002926195.1 Candidatus Methanomarinus sp. HR1
ATTCACCTTCCGGATCAAAGAGGATCATGCTAACCCATCCCGGGACAGAACTATAGATCATCGTTGTTGAAAAACCCGGGGCATCTTCAGGTATTTCGATATAGTAATAACTTGAACCTAAACCATACCATTCTGATGACCTGATTTCAATAACATCACTGAATCTGGACCTTCCGTTAACAAAGGTCATGGGCGCATCCATTAGAACAGGAACATTGAAAAATTGACTATCTTCATTGATCATTAAACTGCCATAATGCATTCCGGTAGATACTCCTGCAGGTATACCTATTGTAGTATCTACCTTTGTAGTCTGACCCGGTTCGATACTAATGGTATCTGAAGAGAAATCGCCTTCTATACCTCCAGTTATGAACAGGTTAACCTCCATTTCCTCAACTCCGCTATTTGAGAGCTCAAGGGTTTCGGTATTGTATTCACCTGGTTTTGTGATATAACTAAGATGAGTAGGTTCAATGGTAAGTGTGTTTTCCACAGCCGATATTGCATCTATTCTACCTACACCCTGGGCGTTCGGAGATTCCCCAAGATCTACAGCCGTATTCATCAATTGCTGTTTGATCTTATCAGGTGTCCAGTCAGGATGTGCCTGGAGCATCAGTGCCACAACTCCTGACACGTGGGGTGTTGCCATTGAAGTACCTGAGAGTGCCATATAATATTTATCTACAATAAGATACGGTTCCCACCTCCCAATTATAGAACCGAATGCTTTTGCTGAAACGATACCCAGCTCAGCAGGATCATCATACATAAATGCCGCACCGCCGGGAGCTGATACTTCAGGTTTGATCCTGTGATCCCATGTAGGTCCCATTGAACTATACATGGCAATATCATCCTGTTTTGTCGTAGCTCCAACCGCAATGACCTTTTCGGCACTGGCAGGTGTGGCAATAAAAAAGACTTCTCCTGCATTCCCTGCTGCAGCCACTACTACCACTCCTGCATCAACAGCAGCGTTCGCTGCCATTGCCATTGGATCAGTACCATCAGGCGGCCACATATAGTCTCCTAAACTCAATGATATCACATCTGCACCGTGTTCAACAGCATATTCTATTCCTGATATGATAGATGAGGCAGTACCCCAGCCATTGTTATCAAGCACCTTTACATTCATCAAAGAAGCTCCGGGAGCTACACCCTTATACTTGCTTCCGGATGCAACTCCACTTCCGGCAATAATACCAGCCACATGAGTTCCATGACCAAGTCCATCCTCAGAGGCAGGTTCGTACTTTATAAAAGATACCTGGTCTACTATTTTATTCTTAAGATCAGGATGACTCGAATCAATGCCGGTATCAATAACAGCTATTGTTATTCCTGAGCCATCATACTCAGACCATAAGTCATCTGCTCCGATAATAGGAACACTATCGTCCAGTAATACCTTTACCCTAAAATCCGGATAGATTTCAATACCATCAATTTTTGTAAGGTTTTCAATTTCACTTGCTTTTACTTTAGCAGAGAAGATATTCGATTGTTTATGGTATGTTATTTCTGTCCCTTCAACTTTTTGTAAGGAAGTCTCAACATTAGCTTGATATTGTTGTATCTTCCCAATATGTTTTTCAACCGTGTCATCGGTAAACTCATTCTCTTTTATTGTGATCAGGATTGATAATTCACCATCTTTGTTATTATTAATTTCATTTAATAATTCCGGGTGGATATCAGATCTTTCAAATTCATTGTTCATTCGAACAGAATGCATATGAGTTTCAA
>MZXQ01000242.1:3011-6019 GCA_002926195.1 Candidatus Methanomarinus sp. HR1
GATGTATTTTAATAATTACTGTCTAAATTTGACAGGTCGTAACATAGTGATTTACCTGTACCAATAAATTTGAATATTTCAATATGGGCATTTTTAGGGTACTTTTCCGACAACCTCCTGGGTGATGACATAATAGCGACTACAATATTTAAGTGTTTCGATTAATAATCAAATTTGGTTTTTTTTTGGTTGATTGAATAATAAAAGTGAAATTAAAACCATTCAGACCTATTTAACGTGTAGTATATAAGTTATAACCTGATATATCGAAAATGCTTACTTTGTTCTTCCAGAGAACGTTTTAAAAAAAAGGCATTTACTCTAAGAAAATCATATGGATTATATACTATAACATAATTTTACACTAATAATGTTCGTTTATGGTCCGGTTCCTTCCAGAAGGCTGGGAAAATCATTGGGAGTAAGTCCGATACCCTCAAAAATATGTTCATATAACTGCATCTACTGCCAGCTCCAAAAGACGAAAAAACTACAGATCAAAAGGGAAAGTTTCTTTCCCAGGGAAAAAATAATCAATGATTTAAAAGAATTTTTCGAAAAAAACAAAGCTGACATAGATTATATCACTTTTGTGGGAGACGGAGAACCAACACTGTGCAATGATATCGGCTGGTTGATAGATTGGTGTAAACAACATTATCAGATACCAGTGGCTATAATAACAAACGGATCTATACTTTTTAACAAAGAAGTAAGACGTGATCTGGATCAAAGCAATGTAATAATTCCCAGTCTTGATGCAGGTAGTGAAGATGTTTTCAAATTGATCAACAGACCCCATCGCAGCATCAATTTTAAGGATATGCTACAAGGTCTGGTTGATCTGAGGCAGGAATATTCAGGTAAGATATGGCTTGAAGTAATGCTTGTGGATAATGTGAATGATTCCAATAGTTCATTGACAGATATTAAAAAAGCTATCAACCTTATACAACCTGACAGGGTATATATTTCAGTACCTATCCGCCCGCCTGCAGAACCATGGGTCAAAGTACCAGTTCCTGAAAAAATAATTCATGCCCATGAAATACTTGGCACCTTCCGGGAACTCACCGATTATGAGTCAGGAGAATTTGGTCTTAATAGCTCAAATGATGCTAAAAGTGCAATTTTAAATATCTGTTCACGCCATCCCCTAAGAGAAGAACAGGCAAAGGAGATCGAGTCAAGATGTTACTTATTTATTAAAAGTGAGATGAGATAGTCTTATCTGCGAATATAATATATGTATGAAATGTTATTCTATATTTATCAATTTACAGGTGATTTTGTTCCATGACCCATAAAAGATCAAAAGAATTATTCGATAAAGCAAAACATTTACTTCCAGGTGGAGTGAGCAGTCCTGTAAGGGCTATAAGTCCTTATCCATTTTATACTGCCAGTGCGAACGGTTCGAAAATAACAGATACCGATGGCAACCAGTATATTGATTACTGCATGGGGTATGGCCCGCTCCTGTTAGGACATAACCACCCTGATATCAAGGATGCGATCCGCTGTCAATTGAGTGATGGCTGGCTGTACGGAACACCTACGGAAAAGGAAGTGAAACTCTCACAGCAAATATGTGATAATTATCCGAGCATTGATATGGTCAGGTTCGTCTCAACAGGCACTGAAGCCACAATGGGAGCTATTAGAACTGCCAGAGGGTATACAGGCAGGGATAAGATCATTAAGATCGAAGGAGGATTTCACGGAGCTCATGATGCTGTTTTAGTAAAAGCAGGAAGTGGTGCTACTACATTAGGTGCACCTGACTCAAAAGGTATTCCTAAGGAATTCACAGAACATACCCTGCAGGTGCCTTTTAATGATATAGAGGCTATGGTCCGGGCAGTTGATAACTATAAAGATGAGATCGCAGCCATCATTATGGAACCGGTAATGGGTAATATTGGCCCTATCCTACCTATAAAAGGATATTTAAAAGATATCAGGGCATTAACAAAAGAGAATGATATTATACTGATCTTTGATGAAGTGATAACAGGGTTCAGGCTTGCCATGGGTGGTGCACAGGAATACTATGGTATAACTCCTGATATGACCACACTGGGTAAAGTGATCGGTGGCGGACTGCCTATTGGCATGATCGGAGGCAGCAAAGAGATAATGGAACATATCTCTCCTGCCGGAGACGTTTACCAGGCAGGGACTTTTAACGGTCATCCTCTTTCACTTACTGCTGCCCTTATTACACTGAAAATACTTGAACAGGATAAGATACACGAAAAAGTAAACCAAAAAGGAGATATTCTGCGTACTATGGTACGGGAAACAATAAATGATCTTAATCTTGATTATTATGTATCCGGTGTGGGGTCTATGTTCAAAGTATTCTTCGGACAATCTCCTTCTAATTACCAGGAAGCATTAAAGTGTGATAAAGCCGGATACTTTGACTTCTTCCATAGGATGCTAAAGAGCGGGATATTCCTTCCGCCATCACAATTTGAGACAGATTTTCTATCAGCCGCACATACGGATGAAGATATTGATGCCACATCAGAAGCCTATGAAAAGAACCTGAGGCCGTGAGTAATGATTCTTGGTACACGGGGAAGTGCACTGGCTCTGGCACAGGCGCACAAGGTCGAGGGCCTGCTTCGACAACATGGCTTTTCACCGGTTCGAAGAATCATCAAAACCTCAGGTGATACACTTACTGACCGGCCGCTTCACCAGATACCTGGCATGGGAGCATTTGTACGTGAGATCGATGATCACATGATCCCTGGTGAGATAGATATTGCTGTACACAGTATGAAAGACATACCTACAGAACGTCCGCCTGAACTGGCCAATACTGCTGTATTGAAACGGGATTCCCCTTTTGATGTATTGTTGACAACAGACGGATCTACGATCGATGAAATGCCCTGGGGTGCTGTGATAGGTACCAGTAGTATGCGCAGGCGGTCACAATTTCTCAGGTATAGACCTGATCTGGTCATCAATGACCTGCGTGGAAATATAGATAC
>MZXQ01000242.1:6066-8861 GCA_002926195.1 Candidatus Methanomarinus sp. HR1
TGTCCTTCAGCTAACCAGGGTACTATTGTAGTGGTGACACACAGGGACTGTGAAGCTTATAGAGCCGCCTCCCTGCTGGACCATCCGCAAACTCATCTTGAGACTAAGCTTGAGCGGATTGTAATCGGTGTACTCGGTGGTGGGTGTCAGGTCCCGATCGGTGCTTATGCCTGTAAGCAAGGTAACTCAATAAGGATCAGGGCGGAAGTACTGGCACTTGACGGTTCAAGATATGTTAAAGTGGATGAGATAGTATCTTATGACAATTGTGAAGAGAAAGCACTGCGCATGGGTCATGAACTTGCAGACAAGGGTGGACGCGAGCTTGTTAAAGAGGCAATTAGTCAGACGCAGTCTGCATGCCAATAGCCTGACCGGATGGGTTGATATTTGGGGTGGGATGACTGTGCATAGAACCTGCCATACTCATATTCGACATTATATATAATTAAGTACTGCCCGTATTTTGGAAGATATCTACCGGGCAGGAATATCACATCCTTAATCACACCTCCCTCAGCCCACAGCAGTCCAGCACTTAGGGGTAGTGCGGCCTGGAGACTTCAAGAATAAAGTCTAATATGGGTCTAGTGTCGTGTCAACTTCCAAGTGTTAGGTTATGAAGAGCATAGGTCATGTGACACAATTAAAGATAAGATATATTTGGAAGATAAATTGAGTAGGAGTCATATGGCCTTATTTAAGTATGTATATTTATTACTTACATCTCATTTTTCTCAATAAGCTCACTTACAATTTGAGAAGTCATTGGCGTCTCTCTATAAAACTTTTCAAAGCCAATTTGTTCAAATGATTCTGAAAGATCCGTCATTATTATGCTATCTACATTATATTTTGAATTTACTAAAAATCCACTCTTTACGTCAACCCAATCTTCACCTACAACATTTCCGGTTATAATTATGGAAACCATCCCATTCGTAGTGTTTATCACCTGATTTAAGGTATAATTCATATTAGATTTTATTCCAACACACTTAAAATTACCTGCTTTAACTGATTTTTTTTTAAAGCCAAGACATGTATAATTTTTTAGACATGATACGTTATACTCAGTTAACGTTACCGGGGTTAGTAAACTCCCGGATTTTTTTATAGAGGCATTCCATGAATCACCTTTTCTAATTTTTTTTTGCTGGGTAAATTATTGTATTTGGTAACTCTGGTTGTATTTCTGGTATTATAAGGTTATTCGAAAAAATTTCAAAGATAGTCCCGTTTTGTTTCATTTTAGTAGTATATTCTGTAAATGTTCTGTTTTCTTCTGATATCTGTTCCATTATTGTTCTGGTAAATATGAAGTTGTCATAGGTGTTATTTAAGAATATCATTTTAATATGAATCTTTTTTGCATCTGTGTTATTACTAATTATTTTATCATTTTGAACGTCATATACAAATTCATCACCTGTATGGAAATCATATTTTAACCAAGTGCTTGTAGTTTTGTCAGTAATACATCCCATACCAATAAATATAATTATACTAAAAAGAAATAGGATAGTTCTTATTTTCAACTTCATACTGACGGACTACTCCTCTTATTATATATTGTTATTAAAATAACCAGACCAGAAACAAATAAACCAAGAAAAGCTAGAAAAATTGACACTACAATCCCGCCTTCTTTTAGGTAAAAAAAACTTGCCCAAAAAAATGCAATACTATAACTGAGAAAACCACAAATAAGTAGCACTTCAGATAATTTTTTTCCTGTTTCTGATAAAGAAAATGCAAAAAAAAGAATCCCTAAGCTTGCAAGTGAAAAGTATAAATTTTCAAGTGACTTTGTAGTTTCCATGATGCCAAAGATAATACCAAATATAGAAATAATTAATAAAAATAGGAATGTCTTTGAATTCCTCTTTATTCTTACTTTCATTTACAAACCTCTCAGTCCTCATCACACTTATGTTCACAAGCTCCTTGATATCCTTTCGAACAAAAATAATCTGCACATTCACAATAAGCAAGTGTACAAGCACCGCCCCATACTGATATGCATGCCAAACAAGCGTATATCTCAGCAGCTTCAAGTGGATCTGGTACTAATACCGGAGCACATACTACTCCACAACCTATAGCTGTCCCTAAACATATCGCCAAATTTGCCGCACATTGAGTAAATCCTAGAATTCCTATATTCCCATTTAATAAAATAGCCGTGCTTTCTTTTGAAACTGGATTGTAAATGTATATTATAGTTTTTCCTTCTTCGGATTCTCTTTTATTATATGATATTGTCAGAAGTATGACATCAGTTTTTAAACCATCCTCTGTTTCTACCGGTACAGTAAATGCTTTTGTGTTTTGAAGGATGAAATATTCTTTTTTAAGTTTTTTTTGTATTTCTATTACTCCTTTATTCCTTAGAGTTTTTTCAACCCATTTTTCCTTTTCTTGACCTGATATTTCTTTTGGAGCACCTATTTTTTTTTCATTTCCAATATTTACTTTTTCACGATCACAATCACATGATTTGTATGCTTTATTTGTAGTGTCTTTGGTTTGCATTTCTGCATTTACTGCTGGTAAAAACGACATACTTATCAGCAGTATTACTGTAAGTACCGTGCCTAATTGCGTTACTTTATTTCTCATTTTATTTCCCCCTTTTAGTTTTTTTTGCTTGACGTATAGGAAAGTATAAACGCACTTATTTAAGATAAAACTATATACCTTTCAAATATTATATAATCCAACAATAATCTTACCATAGTGCATATAGTGTTCAACTGCTCTTATCTATGTTCGGTTGAACACATTGTAACAAT
>MZXQ01000242.1:8896-11878 GCA_002926195.1 Candidatus Methanomarinus sp. HR1
TACCTTACGCTTAGGTGGATAAGGGAATTGTTTCTTTAAGGTTTCCACTTTTTTATCCAGATCTTCTGCAATCTCTTCCCTATAGTCACCTGAATAATAGTCTACACGCACAGCTAAAGAGATCTTACAGGCCAATGCTCTTGCTATTTTACCTCGCAGCCACCACGGTGATTCCTTGATCAACGGATGCTGGAATATTACACCGTGTTTGGGTGAAGGTGCCTGGCCTTTAAGGTGTTTGAACAGTGCTTTTTGTGCACCTAATACCTGAATAGTGCCAGAAGGCATACTGGATAATTTACGGGTACTACCTGCAATACTGATCAATCTGGCACCTATACTGACACCGGCGATTTTCGAAAGGTTCGGGAAATTCTCACCCATATATGCTTCTATATACTGGGATAAACGATCTCTATTATTATATAGTCCACAAATATTGGATGCCATATCCTTTATATTGTCTGCGCATGTGCGGGGCAGTTCCAGTCCCAGTGAGTTCACAGCACTGTGAAGTATTTTGTTATCATCCGTATCCCATTTCGTGTTTGATTCCCTTGTGCCGTATTTGGAAATAAAACGTACTAAAGGTTCACCCTGTAATTCAAGTTCAGGATAATTCAGGTCATATAGTTCCTTTAATCTTTCTGAAAGGACATTGGTGATCCTGTCCAGTTCATCTAATGCTTCAATACTCCTGATAAGTACATGATCATAGGACCTTGAGGCTGCAACCTTCTGTACTGCATATTCAATATTCACATCCCGAAACAGATCATCATATTCTTTATCGGATGTAACAAACCCTGATTCTTTTGCCAGAGAGCGAATATTTCGTCCGCAGACCATGGATGATTCTAAAGCACCAGGTGTACTCAGGAGGTGGTCCACAAGAATCTTTACATCCTTTTTAAGTAGATCACAGGATAATATTGTATCATTCTCAATAATAAAAGTCCCGAACCAGGTTGTTATATGATGCACTGGAAATCATCCTCATCCTCATCAAACTCAATATCCAGTACATCCAGTACCCTGGACTTACCGCTTCTATCATAACACTTCCATGATCGTTTATTATAAGGGGCACCCACTATGATATGGTGATCGCCTATCCTGGTAAATAATGCCAGGTCTGCTCCGGATGGATTGGTATTTGGTGTGGGATGGCTGTGTACCGAACCTGCCATGCTCATATTCGGCATCATATATAACCTCAGTACTGCCCGTATTTCAGAAGATTCTGTACCAGGCAGGAAGATCACATCCTTGATCACACCTTCCTCAGCCCGCAGCAGTCCGGCAAATTCCATAGGAGCCGTGGACCTGGAGACTTCAAGAATAAAGTCTAATGTGGATCTGGCTATACCTTTGATCTTGATATGATTATCCTCCTTTGAGGTTATAGAGTAATACCTGTAACAATATCCTTTGCAAAATCAAATAAGTGACAGGTGTTCTCTTTATGTGTGATAGTCAATTTGAGATCAGCGGTAATCTCACCAATAACACAGGCAGTGAGGCCTACGGACTCAAATAGTTCAATACATTTATTAGCTTCTTTTTGAGGTGAGGTGACAATATAACCAGTTGCAGGATATATCTTAAGCCACTGAATAAAATCTATTCCTGGTGGTACTGGTATCTTTTCAAGATCCACTACTGCACCCTTGCGACTGGTCTCAAGCAGCATGGCCAGTGTTCCAAGTGTACCGGGATTGCTGATATCCTTACCTGATGTGACTACATGAGCTTCACCGATGGTCTGCATTACCATATATTTCTTTTTTACTTCTGCGGGTGTTTTCATAGTAGTACTATCCCAGCTATAAGGGGAATTAGGTCCGACTTTACCGTCCATATCATATGCTGCTATGATCATATCCCCTGTTTTGGCTGTATCACTGCGTATCAGGCAGTCTTTTTTTACCGTACCTACAATTGCTACTGATAAGGAGCTATGAGGTGTATCAGGATGCAAATGCCCGCCAACCATGGGAACACCAAATTTTGATATCCCGTCCTTGATCCCATTCAATAATTCGATACAGGCTTTCTTATCGTTGCTGGCCAGTACATTGACCATACCCAGTGGTCTGCCGCCCATTGCAGAGATATCATTAACATTAACCAGCACTGAACTATATCCTGCCCACCACGGACTGGCATCCACAAGTCTGCCCCATATGCCATCGGCAGCAAACAGGATCACGTCATCATTTCCAGAATCCAGGGCAGCTGCATCATCTCCGAAATCCACTATGCAGTTTCCGTATTCTGATCTGACCTGTTGAAAAATGTTTACTATATCAGCAATAGGTTTCTTACGGGTCACTCCTTCAAAGGTACGTATCTCATGGGCTATTTTTTCAAGTTCCAGGTGTTATTCCTCCAGGTGTAGTGAGTGATAATTATTGTTTATTATTTAAAAGGATTGTTTAAATTTCCCACCGTCCCTGGTTCGTTGATGTAGTAGCCATTTGCTATCAGTTCTTTCAGAAATACTGTTTGATTTGAAAGATTAACGGACCCGATGAATCCATAATAGACTATGAAATAATCATCCCTGATCCCAAATGGATTGTTATAGACTAAAAAATATCCGGATGTTATTTCATTTTCATATTGAGTAACATCAAACATTATTTCTCCCTCATATCTCTCATCTTTACCAGACCTCTTAATCTCCTCACTTATATCCATCATTATATTGGACACTCTTCCATGCCCTTCTAAATACTGAAGTAACTCCTCTTCTGCCTGTAAGAATTTTTTGCTATTCTCAAAGTACCATGCTGCCACCAGATACCGGTCATCTGATCGTGTTCTGGAGTAATTCGCATAGCCACAGTACTGTGAGATCACTGGAAAGTATGGGGGTTTTTCATTTATTTTTCTATCATCGATCAATTCGAATTGTTCTGCCACACTTCGATCTTTAACAATACTTTCATTCTCTATTTTGATATCATAACCTGGAAT
>MZXQ01000051.1 GCA_002926195.1 Candidatus Methanomarinus sp. HR1
ATTAAAGAGAGTGGAAATAAATCATCAGAAAGTAAATTAATGCAATGTCTAATGGCGAAATCATATGTAGTCTATTCCGGATCAGAAAAAAGAAGTTGGTGGTATTGAGTTTGATTGCTTTTCATGTTTTAACTCAGGCGTAGAATTCAATTTTATTTTTCTGGTTCAGGATTTGCTTTCAGACGTCATTGGAAATCTTGTAACAGTTCATCAGCCTTTTTCTGTATATACTACTCCGCAAGTGTAATTTGGAACTCAATATGACTGCCACAGAGGTCACAGAGAGCACAGAGAGAGGACTTGGGGGCGGAAAAGACATCTCTGTGTACTCTGGGCAGAAAGTTACAAAAAACAGATATGGTTTAGTATATATTGTGTCTGTGCTTTGACTGATAGACCCTTTGTTTCTTCATAATGATTATTTCGTATCTTTCGAACCATTTCAACCGCTTTCACTGACATAAGTCGTCACCTCCATTGGAGAATAGATTGCTATTGTTTTATATCCTTTTTCAAGAACCACAGCCTATCAATCCATTTACTATCAAATAACAATCGGATCATAAACTATTACCACCTCACCAAAGGCATAATTTAAAAAACCCAAACCTCAACTTCCCCCTCCGTTAATGTTTCATCCTCTTTTATCTCCACAAAACCATCTGCATGTGCAATTGAAGTGATCAGACCGGATCCTCTAAACGTAGGATATGCAACCCCATCAGTTAATTTAACCGGAAGATATCGACGCATCCCATATTCCGAGACCGCTTTTTCTGATAATCGTGCACATCTTATTGTCTTAATAAGCGGAAGATGCGCCATTTTTCTCAACATTGGAAACAACAGGACATGAGCACAGACTAAACAGGATGTCACATTTCCAGGCATACAGATAATAGGTTTTTCATCTATTACGCCTGCAAGCATCGGCATACCAGGACGCATTTTGACTGTATGGAATAGTACTTCCCCCATCTCGGAGACAATGATAGGCATGAGGTCCTTCTTACCTGAAGAAATACCTCCCGAAGTTATAATGACATCATATTTCATCGCCTCTACTATTTTCTTTTTTATAAGGTCAATGTCATCAGTTGCCGTTCCCATAAAAATTGGCGAACATCCGGACTGCTTCACTATTGCACTGAGTGTCAACGAGTTCACATCATTGATACGTGAAAGCTCATCTCCGGTAGAGAGAACCCCGACATTAGGCGTACCATATACCAAAACATTCCTGACACCCAGTGTTGCGATGATTCCAATATTTCTCTCATGTAAAATGCAACCACTCTTTAAGATCTTTTCTCCATTTGGTATATCACACCCTTTTTTAGAAATATGCGATTCTCTTTGGGGTTCGTACACTATTACATCATCTTTGAGCCGTTGTGTTTTTTCAACCGGAATAACGAGATTTGCTCCCACCGGAATCTTCGCACCGGTTGCAACCCAGACGCACTCACCATCTCCAACTATCACATCTCGATCGTCTCCGGCATGCATCTCTGCTACAAGTTTGAACCTTCGACCATTGAGATCCTTAATTGCATATCCGTCCATCTCCGAGCGATCAAAAGATGGAACATCAATATCTGAAATTATATCCTCTGCTAAGACACATCCGAGCGAATCGTATACATCCACACGTATTCTCCTATCATAAGAAAATCTATCTAACATTTCCTTTGCATCATCTACACAAATCATTGTATCACATATCCTGCTTGCTTTTTTTATAAAACAGCGTTCCTATTTCCTCCCCTTCGACAATCCTCCTGATCACATCATCTTTATCCCCATTTGCGATAATAAGATCACATCCTGCATCTATACATATCCTTGCAGCATCGATCTTTGTTTTCATCCCACCAACAGCAAGTCCGGATTCGGTTTTTTCTGCCATAACCTCAATTTCCGGTGTTATCGCTGCAACTGTTTTGATCAACCTC
Organism: Candidatus Methanomarinus sp. HR1; assembly: GCA_002926195.1. GTDB lineage: Archaea > Halobacteriota > Methanosarcinia > Methanosarcinales > Methanocomedenaceae > Methanomarinus. The sequence continues at coordinate 1,956 of MZXQ01000051.1, forward strand.
GCACTTTCATTATCTCTTGGATTGCTATCATATAAACCATCAACATCTGTCAGAATGATAAGAAGATCCGCACCCGTATCAACGCAAACCATTGCAGAGAGATTATCATTATCACCAAACGTTTTACTTATCTCGTCCGTAGCTACGACATCGTTCTCATTAATGATCGGAGTAACATTCAACTTCAGGAGTTCACGTATCCCGTTTCTCATATTCCCATGTTTTGTCTCATCTTTAAAATCATCATAAGTAAGTAAGATCTGGGCAACAATCCCACCGTAATGTTCAAAAGCATGGTGATACACTTCCATAACTTTGCTTTGCCCGATCGCAGCGCAAACCTGTCTTAAAACAATCTCCGAAGGCCTCTTTTTAAGAGAAAGTTCATTACATCCGAGCCCGATCGCACCTGAGGTAACAATAATAAACTCCTTTCCCTGCATCTTAAGCTCGGATATCTGCTCTGCGATACTCTCGATCAATACGTAATTGAGACCCCGCCCCTCACTGGCAAGTGTGTTCGTTCCTATCTTAACAACAATCCTATCTGTTTTAAGTGATCTCATATCTCATACCAACTGTCGGTGGGTGAACTTTTTAATGCCATTAGCATAATCACCAACGATCTGCCCATCTCCTATTAACTTGTACTTATATATCGTAAGACCCTCAAGTCCTACAGGTCCGCGAGAGTGGATCTTACCAGTCGATATCCCAAGCTCAGAACCAAGCCCATACCTGTATCCATCAGAGAACCTTGTTGAGCAGTTCCACATTACTGAAGACGAATCCACCTCGTTTAAGAAGCGCTGTGCCTTCTTTTCATTAGATGTTACTATCGCATCAGTGTGATGACTGCTATACCTATTTATATGATCTATCGCATCCGTAAGCGAATCAACTGTCCTGATCGATAGAATGAGGTCATTATACTCACATTCCCAGTCACTTTTTGATGCATTAATACACCCGATCACCCCTTTTACTCTCTCATCTCCCCTCAACTCAACATTTTGTTCATCATATCTTACCTTGATCATAGGCAGGAATTTATTAGCAACATCTCTGTGAACAAGGAGGGTTTCCATCGCATTGCAGACCGCAGCATACTGACATTTCGAATCAAATGCAATATCAACCGCCATATCAAGATTTGCCTCCTCATCCACATAAACATGACATATCCCTTCCGAATGTCCCATCACAGGGATCTTCGTATTTTGCTGTATGTATTTCACAAGCGCTCCACTGCCTCTCGGGATTATAAGATCGATATCGCTATCAAGTTTCAGCAACTTACGCACATCCTCTCTCGTCTCGATAAGCTGGATTGAACCAATAAAGACCGCATCCTGCTCAATTGCATCTTTTATCAGGTTAAAAAGGATTCTATTACTACCTTTAGCCTCGGAACCACCCTTTAAAACGACCGCATTCCCTGACTTAATACAAAGCGTTGTGATCTGGACGAGTGCTTCAGGTCGTGATTCAAAGATCACACCAATAAGACCGATCGGAGTTGAGACCTTATATAGCGTTAGCGACTCATCAAGTTCGGTTGCCAAAAGGACTTTTCCAACCGGGTCTTCAAGTCCTATTACAGATTTTACACCCTCAATTATCTCATCGATCTTTTTATTGTCCAGTTCAAGCCTTTTTATAAGTACTGGTGTGAGGTTTGCCTTTTTTGCCTCCTTTACATCTTTCTCATTCGCGCTAAGTATCTTATCTCTATTTTCATCCAGGTTATGAGCCACACGCTCAAGTGCACTATTCTTAGCCTCTGTAGATACAGATGCAATCCCAGGTGTTGCCTCACTGGCCAGTTTTACCTGTTCTTTGATTGTCATTCTTATTCTCCTTATTAAAAAAATTACATTATCACATGAACCGAAGTTGCTTTAAACTTCAATATTACTTTGTCTCCCTTCTTCAATCCCAGATCACGCGTTGCGAGTCTTGTTATATCAACTGATATTTCATCTTCACCGACATCGACCAAAACCCTCATCAAAGGACCATTTGGAAATATGGTAATAATTCGACCGGCAATCTCATTTCTTGCACTCGTTTTCTGGTCGGATTTCATTAAGATAATCTCTTCCGGTCTGACACACGCTTTCACATGTGTTCCTTCGGTGGATGGTATAAGAACCGCAGTCAACTCGAAATTTTCTGTTGAGATTTGCATCACTCCACCTTCCTCATCTAATGTAGTGATCTTTCCATTAAAAATGTTCTTCATGCCAATGAACCTTGCCACAAATTCTCGTTGGGGCTTATAGAAGATCTTCTCCGGTGTTCCAACCTCCTCATTCTGTCCATTATTCAGGACCGCTATCCGATCACCAAGCATCATGGCTTCCACCTGATCGTGCGTCACATAAATAGTCGTAAGACCTACATCTTTTTGTAACTGTTTCATCTCATGTCTTAACCGTTCACGAACCATCGCATCCAAATTGCTCAGTGGTTCATCCATGAGTATACATTCCGGTTCTGTAACAAGTGCTCTGGCAAGTGCAACTCGTTGCTGTTCTCCACCGCTCAATTTCATTGGATTCTTGTTATCAAACCCATCAAGACCAACGAGTTCCAGGGCTCGTTTCACTTCATTTCTATTATTCCTTTGTTTATGTCTCGCTTTTAAACCGAATTCGATATTTTCATAGATATTCAGATGTGGAAATAATGCATAATTCTGGAATACAAAACCAATTCCCCTCTTATGAGGTGGTATATCATTTATTCGTGAGCCATCTACATAAATATCTCCCTTATCCTCCCTTATAAGTCCTGCAATTATTGAAAGTGTTGTCGTCTTTCCACAGCCGGATGATCCGAGAAGGACGAACATCTCACCTTTTTTTACATTCAAATTTAACGATCTCAATACCTCTTTTTCCTTAAAGGACTTGCAGATGTCATTTAATTGAATCATTGTACCTCCCAAAATATTTAAAAACGATGAGCGTTGCAAAAGCAGAGACTATCAATAGCAAAGAAAGAGCGACAGAAGCATCGAGATTACCAGATAATGCATGCATATAAATCCCGATCGTCATCGTCTCGGTTTTGTATGGAATACATCCGGCCACCATTGCAGTTGCTCCGAATTCGCCAAGAGCACGAGCCCATGTCATAATAATACCGGATATAATTCCATTACGTGCAAGTGGAAGTGATACATTTCTAAATGTATAGAATTCTGATGCTCCGAGTGTTCTCGCAGCTGTTAATATGTCTTGATCGATCGATTCAAATGCAATCCTTGCTGATCTTATCAAAAAAGGAGATGCGACAAACAGTTGTGCGATGATTATTCCCTTTATCGTGAAAATGACATCGAACTGGCTATAGAGCCCCTGGCCCCCAAATGCGATGAGAATCGCAAGACCACAGACTAACGGTGGCGATATGATTGGAAGATCGATCAATGTATCAAGAATGATCTTACCTTTAAATCTCCTTGTAGCAAGAAGGTATGCAACCGGAATCCCGAAGATAAGAGCAAGAATAACAACGGCGATCGAGGTCTCAAGGCTGATGATGATGGATGATAAAATTTCCGGAGATTTGATATTGTTTATAAATTCATTTAAGGATGTTGCGGTAAGAAGGCACGCGATTATCGTTCCGAGAAAGACAAAGTAGATACCTGCTATAAGGGATATTAGAATATGAAAGAAAGAATTATGATGTATAAGATGGAATCGTTGTTCGAACAAATCATATACCTCTATTTCTTTATCTCTCCATTACCAGAAACTCTATCGAATCCTTAAACTGCTTCACCTTACCAACACCCTGTGCGATCTTTGCCATCATCATCTGCTCATCCACCACGTCTATCCCGGCAATCATATCCACACCATAATCAAATAGAACATCAGACATCGGTGTGCTAGGACCCATAATGATCGTGAATCCCTGACTCAATTCTAATAATCGCTCAATTGACTTGTTGATTATTGCTGTACTCGTTATTACTACAATATCTGCCTTTGGAATTATGTGTTCTGATGCGGTATCCGGCAAATCCCCTTTTTTTGGTTGCTTCTCTATGACCCATAGTTCATCTGCAATTATCCGTAATTCATCTGCAACCGGAAAATGTCCGATCATCGCTATCTTATTGCCTGGTGCATTTTTAAGTAGATAATCAGAAACATTCAATTTCTTACCTCGCGGAGTGATCAGCGAGTTGAGTGCTGCAAGACCCAAACCTGCCTCTATCATATTCCACGATTTCAAATAATCGGCGAGTTCAAGTGCGGTCTTGTCAGTTAATCTCCCGACGTCCCGTACCATTTGATCATGTGGTGAGCCAAAATTCTTTGCAATTCCACAGTTCCTGCTCGAAACTCCTATCCATGTATAACCAACACGAATATCCTTCACTTGTGTATCTATCCGATCCTGGATCAGGTCTTCTATCAATTTCATGTATTTCACTTCATTTGACTTTCGTCTGAATATGGACTAAATCCGTATTTCTCAAATTCCCTTTAATTAATGTTGTGTGTTATTGCTATATTCAACGAATATCATGATGTTCGTGAAATGGATATAAATATATTTCGGTTTATTTTACCAATAAAGTTAAGTTAAAATGGTTGCTTTTGGTTAATATCTTTTTTGGGTCATGTGGGGAGGTTATTGAAAAACGCAAGCAAACAGCTTGTTTGCCAAATACATTATAAAAAAGCTATCGCAATTGTTTTGTTATATTATGTCAATAACTCACCCACACAATCAGGTATTTAATCATTGGTTTTCTTGAGAGGATACATTTTTATCATTATTATGTTGATAATATGTGAAAAGATATATATTCAATTTCAGCAATATTAGAGTGTTACATTGGTTGTTTTAATACTACCTTAAGGATTAACAATGGTGAATAAAATGAATGAAAATAAGAAAACAGACCTGCCTGAGTTAGGAGCCGTACTGCAAAGAGACCGCGAAACATATGCAATTGCACCCGATATCCCGGCGGGTGTGGTCTCGCCTGACACACTGAGAAAGATCGCGGATATTTCCGAAAAGTATAGTGCTGCTGCAATAAAGATTACAAGCGCACAGAGAATGGTGATCGTAGGATTAAAACAAGATGATCTTGATAATGTCTGGAAGGACCTTGATATGAAGCCCGGAGCTGCCATCGGATTGTGTGTACGTAGTGTTAAAATCTGTCCGGGAACTACCTTCTGTAAGAAGGCAGTTTCAGATAGTTTGGGTCTTGGACTGGCACTGCACGAGGCATATCATGGTATGGAATTACCTGCTAAATTCAAGATGGGAGTATCAGGCTGTCCCAACTGCTGTGGCGAATCATGGATAAAAGATATCGGCTTTATTGGCTTTAAAAATGGATTTAAAGTAGTTGTGGGCGGAGAAGCTGGTAAAAAGCCGAGAATTGCAAAAGAACTAACCTTTATTGAGTCAGTAGAGGATGCAAAAAAGGTGACTCAAAACATACTTGATTATTATCAGACAAATGCAAAACCCAAAGAGCGTATTGGTGATTTCGTTGATAGGATCGGGTTCGACGAGTTCAGTAATAGTGTATTAAAGTGATGATCGTTTGTAAGGTCTTATAAGAACTTGATCGGGGATGCAAATAACATCCCCGAAGTATCCACTTCAAGGTTCGCCAGATGATCTTCAAAGATCATGGTCGGCAAATACCCACGTTTCCGGTCCAAAAATTTTATGGAGATACTATATAAGGGGATAATGTTAAGCTATATAAAAAAAATTCATAATACTTAAATATAGAAAGTTGAAATATATTGTATATTACACCTTTCAGCTATTAGAAAATTAAGGTGAGAAATAATGAAATTGGGAATTGTAATTTATTCGGATGATTCGGAAACCGTATGGAACGCTTTTCGATTTGGAAATTTTGCATTGAATGAAGGCGACGAAGTTAAAGTATTTTTATTAGCCAAAGGTGTAGAATGTGAATCCCTGAATACGGATAAATTTGTGGTGACAGAACAAATGCAAAATCTGGTTGATAACGGTGGAGAAATACTTGCCTGTGGTATGTGCCTTAAGATCCGCCAATCTGATGGTTCCGAGTTGTGTCCACTATCAACAATGAAGGATTTATATGAAGTTATAACGAATTCCGATAAAGTTGTCACATTTTAAGATCACTGAATTTTTTTAAACGATAATACACTCACTTTTCAAGGAGTTGAGGCTTGGTTTAGTTCCAGGTTAAATATCACTCGTGTAATACATAATCATCAAGTGTTAGCAATAATACATCATCTTTTTTGGCTGCACGTTTCATTTTATCTGTAAACCCAAATTTACTGATCAATGCAAAATAATTTTTTTGGTCGGATTGCCATTGTACAAAACCTGCTTTTTCCTTTAGCTTTAAATATACATCACTATCGGTTTTTTTATCCTGGTATTTGCACTCACAAAAAAGAATCTCATTTGTATCACTATTTATAGCTGCAATATCGATCTCGTAATTATTACGTCCACTTGGAACACGCGGGATTTTGCCCCACTGCCTGCCGATATTCTTGAAATGAAAGGGTAATTTCCCTGATAAGTTCATATATATCAACATCTCTTTTGATACTTGTTCAAAGGTTTCTCCGAGATATGTGCTATAACTATTGTTAAGGTCTTCCACTGCCTGTTCTTTATATCCCTGTTCAAGTTCATCTTTATGAGTTAAAATATAACGAAACCAGAATCGTATGAAATTGTCATTAATTCGGTAGATGGTCTTTTTTGTAACAGGCCTCTCTGTTACAGGATGTTCCTTTTTAATGAATCCAAGTCTAATTAGAATATCAAGGTAATATGGCAGGTCTTTTACTTCCATATACGATTTTAGAGCAATTTCATTGGGTCTCGTTGCTCCCTTTGATATAGCAAAAAGAATGTTCATAAAAGTGGCAGGCTCCCTTAACTCTTCTCGCAATAAAATTTCTGCTTCTGCATATAATACGGCCTCTTTTGCAAAGAGGATATTCTTTACATTCTCGCAGAATGAAGATTCAGGATTGAAAAATTGAAGATAAAAGGGAATACCTCCGGATGCACCAAATATTTTTATAAGTTCATCAGGTTTTGATTTCCCGAAAAATCCACGAATATCTCTAAAACGCATTGGTTGCAGTTTTATCTGACTTGTTCTTCTTCCATATAGTGGACTTGAATATGCAAGTGTGCTCAATTCCATCATTGAAATAGAGGAGCCGCATAATATCAAATAAAACCGAGGGCTCTTTAATATCTCATCCACTATCAATTGAAATACTGAAGGGATGGATTCATCCATTTGGGCCAGATATGAAAATTCATCGATAACAATTATTAGTTTTTTCCGGCTTACCCATTTTGTTTTAATATACTCGAATACCTGATCAAATGTCTCAAGATCCGGTACATAATCTTCAAAGAGATCAGCAGCTTTTTTTCTAAATCTGTGAAGATTTGAAGATGTACCTCTTTTGTCTGCCAGGAAGTAGATATGAGGTTTGTCCATCTGGAAATGGCTTATTAGCTCGGTTTTTCCAACACGTCGGCGACCATAGATTATAGTAAAAGAGAAGGAGTCTGATAGATATTCATGATTCAGTAATGCAAGATCATCAATACGATTGATAAATTTACGAATCATAATCATTATGATTTATATCCGAATTATTTATATATCTTTCGGGTTAATCCACAATCCACCCATTATTTACACTACAATAGGTTTGGCATATAAAAGATGAAGGTAATATTTCTATTTCAATATTTTTCCTGTTTCAGCATACCACATATATAGATCTAATTCAGCCAGGTTCATATTTAACTTTATTGATGCATTTCGTAATAATTTTTCAATCTCTAAATACTTTTTCTTTCCAAGATTTTTTGGTTTTTGAATTAACTCCAGCCGTGTTAGCAAATCAATAATATGAAAATCTATGATCGCAAGGTCCGTAAAGCCAATATTTCTAAGAAAGTGACTCGCTTCTTTATAACCGATTCCTTTTATATTTTTAGCTAACCAGTCTCGCTGTTCTTGTTCATCTCCGGGAGATAAGATGATCCTGTTAATAGATTCTTCATGCATTCTGGCTTCCACAATATATTTTGCTCTTATATTCGGAAATCTATGACCTGATTTTTTTAATTCTTTTGCTAATTTAGATTCTGAAAAGGTTAGCAAACCATCATTTATTTCTTCCTGAATTTTGATACTTTTTTCAGCATTGAAATTCGCAGTAAGAATACAAAAACAAAGTTCTTTTAGAATTTCATTTGTTGATTTTTCAGTGATTTTTTGGAATTCCTGTATGCGAAAATTTATAGTTTCTCTTACTTCACGATTTTTTTTTATATTCACAATGAGTTGAATTAATTTTTCCATTAATACACTTCACTTCACTTTTCTAAATACCAATGTAACAACAGTACCTTTGGGTGTATTGTCTTCAACACATACATATCCGCCATAATATTTCATAACTTCCCTGACTACATACAATCCCAAACCTGTTTTCCCTGTTTCACCATATGCAAAATTCTTATCAAATATCTTCTTTTTTATTTTATCCGGGATTCCGATACCTTCATCAGCAATACTTACCTTACAGTATTTTGCATCTGTTTTTATCTTAATATCTATTGCATCAGTTTTTCCATGAATTATAGCATTGCTTATTAGATTCTCGAAAATTGAAGTAAAACATTCATCAGCCAGGATTTGAGATTGACCTTCTATGTTAAATGTGATTGATGGATAATGTTTTATAACATCTTCCAGAACGTCAGTTACAGAAAATATTGTTAAGTCAGTATGGGAAGAATAGAATAATTCAAGATCCCTCATTCTGTTTATTGTTTCAATACATTTATTAATGCGATCAAGTGTCATTTCAAGATTTTTTTCTTTTCGGTTTATTTCATAAAGTCTAAAAGCACCACTAATAACTGTCAGGTCATTTAAGATATCATGCCTTAAAATCTCATTCATAAGATTGAGATGTTTATAGTATTCCTTTGATTTTTCTTCTGATTTATTAAATTGGGTATTTTTTTTCCTGTTCATTTATCTTATCTCATATTATTTTATTCGTTGATGGAATTCTTAGATAATACTATGAGTGCTATGACATATATAATTTGTTTTAACTACAAATTTATTTGTAGTTGAGATCGTCGGAAAAGCCCACATTCCGAGGCATTTTAACTTATGAAATAAATGTAACACACTGTAGCATATCGTTTTACTTGCTAACATTGATCAAAATGTTTCAATTTTATCACTTTTACAACAGTCTATAGATAATATCATGAGTAATATGACACATATAATTTGTCATTTGCTGATTCGCAAAACATAGTATCGCTTTCGGATGATTATATCACATTTCCCTGTGACCTGCTTCTCGCGTTTCGAGTTAATGATACGTTCTTGCACGTGATGAGCGGTGACAAGTGTCTCGTTCTCAATTTTTGCATGTGTATTTTGTTAGCATGGATGCAATGACAGATGAAAGGATTACTGATCCGATAATTGATGCGTAGATGCCTTCATGAAATATTTCAAGTTCATATCCTACGGTTGCTGCCACTATGCCCAGACTCAAGCGCGAGTTGAAGATTGTTGCAATATAGGTTGCTTGTGTGGGTATGTATTTTTTTGTTGTGATGTAGGTCCCTACATATTTTGATGTAAAACAGATTATTACGAATAATACGATTAAGGTGACATTTTCATAGAGTGCTGCAAGGTTTATTACTGTGCCTATCTTGAAGAAAAAGATCGGTGCAAGGAAGCCAAATGTAATTCCCTTTAGCTTGTCCCATAATCTTATATGCCCTACTATAACCCCGGATGTAATAATGCCAAGAATAAAGGCAAGAAGAACTGTTTCAATTCCGATTGCTTCGCCGGCGATGCCTATGC
>MZXQ01000050.1 GCA_002926195.1 Candidatus Methanomarinus sp. HR1
CCATATGCAACAGCACCTTCTTTGGCTATTCGTTCCATCAGTTCCTCAATGAGCCTGGCTTCCCTGGCTATTCTTGATTCTTCTACTATCCTGTCTACTGCTCCCCTGCGTAGTACTTCCTGATAGCCTGAAATACCAATAGATATCGTATCCTCTGTCCTGGCACGTGCAGCCAGTTCAGGATTAGTTGTTTGTAATAATTTAAAAAAATCGTCCTTAGTAAAACCCGGACCTGATATTATCACCGCTGACGAACTGCCGGCTGCTTGAGCAAGCTGGGCTGTTACTTGATTAAAGAACTCGCCTCTCTGGCTTGATTCTCCTTTACCTGATCCCATTTTTATCTGTGAGTAATCTTCTACCCCATATTGCCGTACCAGTCCTATCGATGCATCGCCTTCCTCAATTCCCAGGATCACTACTCTGGGACGTTTTGCAGCAGCTTCGGCTTCCTTGATCCGCTCAAACTGGTCCTTCTTCCATGTTTTGATCACAGACAGGTTCGTACTTTCTTCAATATTCAGGGTATGGTATGCTCCCGTATCCTGACCGCTCACGATCACACCATGCAAACGCAGTCTGTTAGAGAATTTATGAAATTCTATTTTTTCAATACGAACTCCCAAACGCATGGGCCTTTTCTCGGTCTTCTCAGGCCGTAGTTTATCAGAAGCACCTTCCATACGCCGCTTGGTCAATGAAAATACCAGATCACCAGGCTCAATGATATATTTTAAGTGCCAGAGGTCGTCCAGGTTTTCAGGAGTAAGGGATATCTCGCCTTCTTTGCCTTTTAAGCTCTTCTTATTTACACGCACTATTAAAATCCTCCAGATCAAAAGCATAATAGCCTGCATCAATCAGTCTTTTCTTTGATTTGATCTTTTTTGCTATTATCCCGTAATGTTCTATTCTGTTCTCATTGTGCCATTTCACATGTCTCGATTTTATTTTAAGCTTCTCGAGTATACCAAATGCATTTGATATTGACAGTTCTTTCCATTTTACTTCAAGTAAAAGAATATTAGACTCATTATCCAGGGCTACTATATCAATTTCATTTTCTTTATACCACCATGATCCAAGTTTTAAAAAAGGAAATGGCAGTTTAGATCCCGGATTTATTTCCCATAAAAATTGTTTTGAAATATCCTCGAATGTTCTACCAAGGTATACATTCAAGTCTTTTTTAATATTCTGTAATACGATATCTCCTCTTCCGAGTTCGATCAGGTCTTCAAATGGAAAGATGAACCTGAACCAGAAGGTAAATGCATTATCTCTAAATGAATATATTCCTTTCTTTGACTTGATCGATGCTGTTACAGGAATTTCTCTTTTTGTTATTCCAAGATCGATCAATACATTAAGGTACTTTCCTATAAGACTCCGATCAAGTCCTGTAAAATTAGTTATTTCACCTAATGTAGTACGTCCACTGGCAATAGCTTCAAGGATCGAGAAATAATATCTTGGTTCTTCAAGTTCTTCAGTCAGAATGAATTTAATATCTCTATAGAGTAATGAATCAACCCTGAGAAAATTTCTATCTATATTCTCAAATATATCATATTCAGGGTCGATCTGTATGATATATGCAGGTGTACCACCAAATATACTATACAACTTGACAGCACGTTCCATCTCTCCTATGTATCCTGCCACATCCTTAAAGGGCAGTGCCTTGAGTTTTATTTGACCAGTACGTCTACCATAAAGTGGGGCTTTATACGATATTAATTTCTCCATCATGGAGATACTGGAACCAAGGACTATTAGAATTATATTGCTATCTTTTAACTTATTATCCCAATAATCCTGTAATACGGATGGCAAAGACCGATCGTTCTTAATAAGATAAGGAAATTCATCAAGTGCCAGAATAAACCGTTTCTGTTGTGCCTGAAGATAAATATATTCGAAAAAAGCATCCCAATCCTTAAACCCCTGTTTTTCTAATAAATTATCATTGAAATATTCTGCAAGTGTCTTTGAGTATCGATCAAGCTGGATTTTAATAGATTCTTCTCGTCCGATTAGAATAATTCCCTGATGAGTTGTAGTTATTAATTTTTTGATTAATTCGGTCTTTCCAATTCTCCTTCTTCCATAGATGATTAAAAATTCGGCTTTACTGGAAGTAAATCGCTCCATGAGAATATTGATTTCTCTTTCCCTGCCTATAAACGCCATATACTCTGAAGTATATTACTTGAGAGTATATATGTGTATTGGGAGGGAAACTTTTCATAGTATATCAAGTTATACATGGTATACTATGAAATATTGCCACTTGATAAATCTGTGTAAATCAGTGTTAATCTGTGTCTAAAAAAATTAATTCAAATACGTATTATAATTCCATACCCGATCACAAACGTAAAAATATTAGATAGGATTGACAGGATACACTACAGCATTATCATCCTTTAGATCCCGGCAAATTATCAGAAAAAACAACCATTAATTTCGTCCGGCAGGAGTATTTTTGAGTATCTTCAACGTAACACCCACACACTTGTCCAGAACATCCTGGATATCTTCTCCTATCACATCCAGTCCTGCTGCCCCATCATGTCCTCCACCAGTACCATTATAGTGTTCACTGACCTCCTCCATTATCTTACCCATATTCACTCCCGCATCAATACCACTGCGCCTTGCCCGTCCACTTATCCTGATTATACCATCCTTCTTTGAACCCACATACGACACATCCGCACCTATATGTGTCAATACACCGGCTGCCGATCCACCGAAGGAACTAATAATGCTGGTAGCAATGATTATATTATCTATTCGATGTATATTAGCA
>MZXQ01000241.1:0-311 GCA_002926195.1 Candidatus Methanomarinus sp. HR1
ACTTGGCCGGGTGCATTTTCTACAATTAAAATGATGGGTGCGGACCCGATACTATAGAAAAAGATCTATGACATAAGGTAAATTGAATCATATTAATCATATAAAATAATTCCATATTATCCTCTATTTGAAATATGATCCCACAAATAATGCTTGGTACATCACCCTTCATCGGTGCCGGACAGTTCGGTGCCAGATCAGTGTAATATAAAAGAACCTTCTATGGCCAGCCAGAGAATATGAAAAAGCTGTTTGTAGCGTCTGAACGAGGAATTAAAGTGAAAAAAACTATTCTGTTTCAAGGAGTTCAC
>MZXQ01000241.1:337-1137 GCA_002926195.1 Candidatus Methanomarinus sp. HR1
TAGAACTGTACGTTTTTGAATGTCAAATTCCATCTCCATTTCTTCCATCTCATCCTGGTAATCACCAGCAGAGTGAGTATCCCAAAACTCGCCGGCTTCTTTGGCATTATTGAAATGGTCTGGAATCGTGTCTTTTCTTTTATTCATATCTATATCGTCTCCTTTCTTTGTTGTCCATATTCCGTGCACTGATAGGTAGTACACTATTATTGTGCTTCCATATGAAGAACATTGATAGATACCGACCTGCCGGCATTTGCCTCAAAGATGGACATGGACAACAAGATTGTTGAGCCTTCGGTAGCCATGATCCGGATCAGGAAGAGTCAGGAGTACGTCGCATCAAAATCAAAGAAGGCGGTATGGAAGAAGATAAAAGGTCAAGATCCGCACCTGATAAAAAATATATAATCCATGCTTATGAATCAATTAGATATAGTAATATACTATCAGTATCTAAATGATACTGATACTATTGATTGACTTTCATAAAGCTCCTATAAAATATACAATGCATGCTTCCAATCGATTGAAAGAACGCTTCCTGATGAAAACTGATGAAGTACGGCATTACCTGAAAACAGGTAAAAATATTAAAAAACCCAAAAAAGATGGTGAGATTGGAATCATTCAGAGTGAGATTGGAGAAGCAAGGATACGCTTCGTTTACATCATTAGAAGTGGGACAATCTACATATTAACAATAGAGGAATAAATATGATGAAATGCCCTTTATGTAAAACAGAGATGAGAACAGAACGCAAGGAGATAGAAAAAGGTGTATGGGCTACTGTTGAGAT
>MZXQ01000241.1:1155-1388 GCA_002926195.1 Candidatus Methanomarinus sp. HR1
TAGATCTGTTTAAAAGAAAAACCTTCAATCTTGGAGGTAGTATAGCTGTCAGAATACCCAAGGAAATAGCTGATGCTCTTTCCATCCAGGAAGGAACTGAAGTAAATTTCTCTGTACAAGATAAAAAAATAATAATATCTAAAGCAACCGCATAACCTTCATTGTACTCAATTATGAATTTGACACACTCAATCTTGAGCTGCAAGACAGTAACGATCCTGAAGAACGCGACA
>MZXQ01000241.1:1456-1582 GCA_002926195.1 Candidatus Methanomarinus sp. HR1
ATTTGCCGCAAATAGAGGTGTGGACAACAGGATTGTCGAGCTGCTTCTCCTATGATCTCGAGCCTGTGGATTACAGCATCCTGACACCTGGTGTCGTTAATAATTTCCTTCATAGTCTTTTCATTT
>MZXQ01000049.1 GCA_002926195.1 Candidatus Methanomarinus sp. HR1
ACTGATAACTAAGACCGAGAAGATCATCACACCACTAACAGTGAAGTTGAACGACTTCACCAGGATTCTTGTTATTGTAATACTCTTTATCACAGCTCTTAATTTTATTCTGGCATTATGGTTCGGATATGATCTATCTGTTGCCTTTAGTGGGTCAGTCTCTCTGGCAGTAGCTGCAATACCTGAAGGACTACCTGCTGTGGTAACTATGGCTCTGGCCATAGGTGTGACCGCAATGGCACGCAGAAATGCGATCGTAAAACGATTACCTGCTGCAGAAACACTTGGTTGTACCACTGTCATAGGGTCAGATAAGACAGGAACGCTTACCAAGAACCAGATGACAGTATCACGGATATACAGCGGTGGTAGAGACTATAGAGTTAGCGATGTAGGATATGAGACTGAAGGTGAGTATCCCCCATCCCTGATGAGCGAAGAATTGACCGGTACATTAAAAGCTGGTTATGTGTGCAATAATGCCAGTTTTACTAAAGAAGATAGTAATACGGTAATTGGAGATCCGACTGAAGCTGCACTATTAATCTCTGCTAAAAAAGCAGGTATGTCCGAATCCTTACAACAATTAGATGAGATACCTTTCGAATCAAAACAGCAGTTTATGGCTACTCTGAATGAGGGGAATGGAGAGAATGTCATATATGCTAAAGGGTCACCTGAGCGGATTTATAAGATGTGCAAAAACCAGATGATCAAAGGTAATACAGAATCTTTGCGCAAAGACGAGATCCGCGAAAATGTCAATGAAATGGCCAAAGAAGCACTCAGATTACTTGCCATGGCATACAAGGTAGTACCGTCTGATAAAAAGACCCTTGATCCGGAAGACCTGAGCGATATGACCTTTCTCGGTATCCAGGGGATGATCGACCCACCCAGAGATGAAGTAATTGAAGCAATAAAAAAATGCCAGAATGCAGGCATACGGGTTGTAATGATAACAGGTGACTATGTAAAAACAGCAAAAGCTATAGCCAGCCAACTGGGGATCAATTCACCAAAAGCACTGATCGGAAGAGAAATATCTAACATGAGTGATGATGAACTGTATAATGTTGTGGAGGATGTATCAGTATATGCACGGGTTTCGCCTGAGCATAAGTTCAGAATAACCAAGGCACTGCAGAAACACGGACATGTTGTTGCTGTTACCGGTGATGGTGTTAATGATGCACCTGCATTAAAAGCAGCAGATATCGGAATTGCTATGGGGATCACAGGAACTGAAGTGAGCAAGGAGGCAGCTGATATGATCCTTACTGATGATAATTTCTCAACTATTGTATCTGCAATTGAAGAGGGAAGATATGTTTATGGAAATATTAAAAAAGTGATCCTATTCTTACTTCCGACAAACGGTGGACAGGCACTGCTTATCTTTGGGGCTATTCTGCTGGCTCCTTTTATTGGGCTCTTCCAGG
>MZXQ01000240.1:0-336 GCA_002926195.1 Candidatus Methanomarinus sp. HR1
CGTTATGGTAATAAAAAAGTATGAATCAGAGGGCATAACAATAGAGATTCGTTCAGGCAAGTGTATAGGTTGTGCCAGGTGTGTAGACATATGCCCGGTTGGAGTCTTTGAACTTGATATGAAAAAAGGCTATGCTACGGCACCAAACGTGGAAGAATGTACAAAGTGCTGTCTGTGTGTGGACTCGTGTTTTGCAGGTGCCATAACCCACAGTTCCTGTAGTAAATCAAGCATAAATTGATAATATGAACTTACACAGTCTACTAATGATATAATACTTATATACTAATATTTATATCATTAACCCGGATTATCGAAGTGATCACCAATGTCCCA
>MZXQ01000240.1:391-654 GCA_002926195.1 Candidatus Methanomarinus sp. HR1
TCACTGCATATGGGTCATTTGCGCAATTATGCCATAGGGGACAGTATTGCCAGATATAAGCGGCTTAATGGTTTTAATGTACTATATCCAATGGGTTACGATGCTTTCGGACTACCTGCAGAAAATGCAGCTATTAAGCAGAAGATAGACCCTGAAGGCTGGACACGCAGTAATATTGAGGCTATTAAGCACCAACAGCAGGAAATGGGTTTATCTTATGATTGGTCAAGACAGGTACAGAGCCTTGATGAGAATTATTATAA
>MZXQ01000240.1:679-3121 GCA_002926195.1 Candidatus Methanomarinus sp. HR1
AACACAGTACTGGCTAATGAGCAGGTCATTAACAACAGATGCTGGAGATGTTCATCTATAGTGGAACAGCGTGAATTGGAACAGTGGTTCTTCAGGATCAAGGATTATGCAGACGAACTCCTCAGAAGTCTGGACGACCTGGACTGGCCCGAATCGGTTAAGACCATGCAGCGCAACTGGATAGGACGCAGTGAGGGTACTATAATAAATTTCAATATAGCCAATAGTGGTGAGACCATTCCTATCTTCACAACAAGACCTGATACTGTATTCGGAGTGACCTTTATGGTCTTTGCACCTGAACATCCACTGATAAAGAACTGGGTTGAAGGTACAAAATACCAGGCAGCTTTTGAGACATTTCTTGCCGGGGTACAAAAGGAGGACAAATTCCAGCGCACTGCAGCAGATAAAGAAAAGAAAGGAATGTTTATTGGAAAATATGCAATAAACCCATTAACTAATGGTAAGATACCTGTTTATGTAGGTAATTTTGTGATATATGAATACGGTGCCGGAGCTGTCATGGCAGTACCTGCTCATGATCAAAGAGACTTTGAATTCGCTAAGGAGCATGATCTTCCTGTTAAAGTGGTCATTCAGCCCCGGGACAAAGTCCTTTCACCTGATGAAATGATAGAGGCTTATATAGAAGACGGGATACTGGTGAACAGCGGCGAATTCGATGGTCTGGATAATCATGAGGCTATTATGAAAATCAGCAGGAAGCTGGAAGAAATAAAACTCGGGAAGAGTACTGTTAATTACAAACTCAGGGACTGGCTNNGTATCATTTGAAGACCTGCCTGTTAAATTACCCGGAGATGTGGAATTCACAGGTAGTGGAAACCCGCTGGCAACTTCAAGTTCATTTATCAATACCACCTGTCCGGAATGCGGAGCTCCTGCACATAGAGAGACAGATACTATGGATACGTTTGTGGATTCATCATGGTATTTCTTTAAATATTGCAGCCCTTTTTCAGAGCAAGTACCTTTTGATAAGGAACCTGTTTCCTACTGGATGCCAGTAGACCAGTATATAGGCGGTATCGAACATGCCATTCTTCACTTGCTGTATGCCAGGTTTTTTACCAAGGCCCTCAGGGATATAGGCTTAAGCAAGATAGACGAGCCGTTTAGCAGGCTGCTATGTCAGGGTATGGTGAACAAAGAGGCTCCCTACTGTGAATTATGTAACAGGTTCCTGCCACCTGATGATTATGAAGGATCCTCGTGTAGCGTCTGTGGTAATGAATACAAGCTTAAAAGTGCAAAGATGTCCAAGAGCCTTGGTAATGTGATCGACCCCCGGATACTGATGGACAATTACGGTGCTGATACATCGCGCTTCTTTATACTTTTCGGATCCAATCCCGAAAGAGAGCTGGAATGGTCCAACGCCGGTATTGAGAGTGTTTATAAATCGTTAGAGAAATCATTCCATTTGCTTATTGAAATGCCCGGCTCAGTAAAAGATACAATAGATGCCAGGGATAATTACATCAATTTCATCACCCACAAGAGTATAAGAGATGCTACTCATAATTTTGAGGAATTAAAACTCAAGGACGCTATTACACATATCATGATCCTGATCGATGAACTATCAACTTACAGCAAGACGCATGTCAATAAGGATATTTATAATGAAGCAAGGATGACTGCGACTGTATTGTTAAGTCCGGTAATACCACACCTGTGTGAAGAAGTCTGGGAATTGACAGGACATGATGATTTTATTATCAGTGCAAGATGGCCGATATGTGATGAAACCGTAGTAAATGAAATGAATGAGTTCAAATGGAATTTACTCAGCGACCTTAGCGATGATATCAGGGAGATCATCAAAGTAGCAAGAATCACCTCTCCAAAAAGAATAAGAATTTATTCGGCTGCCGGATGGAAGTTCAGACTTGCCGCTCTTTTTAAACAAGAGTTTGCTAAAACAAAGGATCGCGGCCAGATCATGAAGACATTGATGTCAACTGATCTGAAACGTTATGGTAAACAGGTGAACCAAATCCTTGGAAAATATCTGAATGATCCTGCATTAGCACCTTATGTTGATATGGGACTGGATGGTGAATTTTCTTTCTTGAATGAGGCGGCATTGATCCTGGAATCCGGATTTAATTGTGCGATCGAATTCTACAAGGAAGATGATTCTCATGAGAAAAAGGCTGCAGGAGCCTTGCCTGGTAGACCTGCTATCATTATTGATTTATGATCGAATGTTCGAATGTTCGGATCATGTACAGAGGATGGGATAAAACATGATGAATGACTATATACTGAGAAAAGCTAACATTAAAGATGTTCCACAGATCAAACAACTTATTAGCATTTATGCTAAGCAGGAATTGATGCTGCCCCAGGCTATTGGTGAGCTGTACGAGCATATCAGAGATTTTCATGTGATCGAGATCAAAGAAAAGATCA
>MZXQ01000240.1:3147-3385 GCA_002926195.1 Candidatus Methanomarinus sp. HR1
TCAATGATCCTTAAAGCATGTTTAGATGAAGCACCTGAACTCGGGATCAAGCATGTAGTAACACTTACTTATGCAAAAGAGTTTTTCGAACACCATGGTTTTATAGTGGTGGACAAGTCGATTCTTCCTCATAAGCTGTGGAGTATGTGTGTAAAATGTCCCAGGTTTCCCGATTGTGATGAGATAGCAATGATGAAAGAGCTGAAATAACAAATTGGAGTATCCACTTTAAATCTAA
>MZXQ01000239.1:0-586 GCA_002926195.1 Candidatus Methanomarinus sp. HR1
TGAAGTCACCCAGAGAGAATGGCGTGAGGTTATGGGAAATAATCCTTCAAATTTCAAAGGTGATAACCTGCCTGTTGAAAGAGTTTCATGGAACGATGTTCAAGATTTCATCAGGAAACTCAATGAAAAAGAAGTTATGGACATATACCGTCTACCATCTGAGGCAGAATGGGAATATGCCTGTCGGGCTGGCACTACCACAATATATTCATTTGGTAATGACAAATCAAGACTCGGTGATTATGTGTGGTATGGTGAAAACTCAGGCGATAAGACACAACCAGTTGGTCTGAAGTCACCCAATCTTTGGGGGCTATATGACATGCATGGCAATGTCTTGGAATGGGTGCAGGACAAGTATCATGACAGCTATGATGATGCGCCAATCAATGGAGACGCATGGGAAAGTGGAGATAGCTCCGACCGGGTCATTCGGTGCGGTGCCTGGTTTGACAGCACTACGAAATGCCGCTCAGCGAATCGCTACAAGCGAGACGCCGACGAATATAGGTACAACCTCGGCTTTCGTCTCCTCAAGGAAACATAACCATTTAAGCTATAATTAAATCATCTGCAAACACTTCCT
>MZXQ01000239.1:626-764 GCA_002926195.1 Candidatus Methanomarinus sp. HR1
GTCTTGAGATGGGCGTAATGTTCCGGCTGCCCGGCCTGCACTTGGTCTAACTCTTCATCGGATTAGTATCGCCATTGGTATATCATTTTTATCTCTACCAATGACGTTTGATATACATTTTTTGACTTCAAATTCTTC
>MZXQ01000239.1:906-1805 GCA_002926195.1 Candidatus Methanomarinus sp. HR1
CTTATAGCAAAGGTCAGTCCCTTAACATCAGTAGGGTCAACAACAATACCCGCATCCCCTACAATTTCAGGACAACAACTTGTTGTTGAAGTAATTACAGGACAGCCACATGCCATTGCTTCCACCAACGGAAGACCGAAACTCTCAGAGTATGATGGCATAATAAGTAATTTTGCAAGACTATATATATATGGCATATCTTCATGAGAAATCCAACCAGGATAGACAAATCTGGGATCATTTGCCAATTCCTTCCCAAATACCTCTGTGATATACTCATAAGAGCGATTATCTGCAAGTACAAGTTTTAATGTTTTTGAATTATCCTCAAATGCAAGGAATGATCTCACGATATTATCAATGTTTTTCCTTGGTAACAATCTATCACCCTGGAATGGTTTTGCAACAGAAAGAATGAAGTTTTCTGGCAAATTGTATTTCTGCTTGATAGCCTCAAGTTCTTTGCGATCTCTTCTTGGAAAAAAATCTTTGCTATGAGCTGAATAAACGGTTTCCATTTTTTCATATGGTACTTTAATGTATTTATTGAGATCATTTTGTTCATCATTCGATAAAGTAAGAACTTTTTGTGCTTTTTTATAATATAATGGAAAAAAAATTCTAACATACATTAAAGAGAAAAAACTATAATATTGTGGAAATGAAAAATACTCCATACCCTGACACAGTACCAATGTTAGCTTTCTTGTAAGAAGTGGTACTGTGAATTTAGGATTAAATATTAGATCAACATTCTCCTTCCATGAATTATAGGGAACTGCTATTTGGTCCCATAAAAATTTATTTGGCATTTTTATAAAGATCTCTTTTACATTCGGATAATCTTTGTATTTCCCCATATGGTTCTTACTCTTGTAAAACAGTACGTAATTTATTTT
>MZXQ01000048.1 GCA_002926195.1 Candidatus Methanomarinus sp. HR1
TCTCTATCCAGTTTCTGGGCATTCGGCCCAACCCGTGTATAAAATCCTGAAGAACATTTATACGGCTTTTCATCCCCTTCCCTAACAGTAATCTGCAGGACATTCCCCAACTCCTCGAATAAGATTTTAACAGCAGGCTGGCAATTATTTGCAATATCCTGGACTTGTGATTTAAATTTATTTGTTATCCTGACCCCCTTAATCTTTTTGTTATCAGTTATCCCGACAAATATTTTGCCACCCGATGAATTGGCAAAAGCTACAAGCTCTTTGTCTAAATTAGCAGGGACTCTTTAAACTCAATTTTATATCCCTCACCATCCTCAGTGACCTGTTGCAATTCGTTTTCATTCAAGTTGCCAACACCTCATTAAGTTCTACTAAAATACAGTCAAGTTCCTGCCTTATATGCCATTGATCTATCGGCAGTAAATAGACGATTTGTTCGGATTCTACTTTCTAGCTTCAGATTTCCTTTGAAAAAGTTGCTATTTTTAAGATATATGGAATACCCATCACTTTTTACTACACTTGTTATTTGACAAAGAATTATATCATCACCTGCCATTTATTAGAGAAGGTATGCGAGAGATGGGAATGTGCTTATTCTTCCATATACATTCAAGCTTATTAAAACTTTTCACCCCCAATCATCAGGATGGTAAAACGCCCGTATAGCTTCTGGAATTCTGCTTCAATGCCGCATGCTGATAAGGTATATATCATTGCTTTATTCACTATATAGAACTGATGATATGCTGCCGATTTCTTAATAATACTGCCTCCATCATCCACAATAAAATTCCGGATGAGATTGAAAAATCGTCGCCTGTCAAGTAACATCTCTTTGCTCCTTAAGATAATATACCCCCGTTTTTGTCGGGCCCGTGAATTCAATTATTCCTTGCTTTGTTAAGTATGCGATGTCTCGTTTGGCTGTTTTTTCTGATACGTTCCAGTGACTTGCCAGGTCGGTGCTTTCGATATTTTCACCTGCTTTAAGCTGATTTAGAAACCACTGCTGCCGCCTATTTACAGGGACATTTACAGGGACATTTGTAGGGACATCAGTATCTGAGTAATCCGTATCCGGATGTGAATGAAAAGTTACCCGAAAGGTTGATCCTAACTCCAACCAATTAGGATCAGGATATCCGCCGTTTTGGCATGGTGTGTATCATTTTTTATTACTTCGTCCTTTACAAAGTCCATATTTTACTTTATTTAAATTGATACTTTAATTGTTAATAATTATTTACTGAAAATATTAATAAGCATTTGCTCAGTCTCTTTGACTTTTTCTTCCTTTAAAGTTCCTGCCTTATATGCCACTATTGATCTATCGGCAGTAAATAGACGATTTGGTCGGATTCTACTTTCTAGTTTCAGATTTCCTTTGAAAAAGTCGCTATTTTTAAGATATATGGAATACTCATCATTTTTTACTACACTTGTTATTTGACAAAGAATTATATCATCACCTGTTATATTAGATACAACTAATGCTGGCCTTTTCTTGGAAGCACTTAGATCAGAGAATGGAAAAGGAATAACCACCACATCACCTTTTACAAATTTTTCCATGCTTCATCTTCCTCTTTGGTATTCCAGTCTTTTGCAAGAACTTTCTCGCTTGCAAAAGCAGTATGCATTCTTTCATCTATTTGTTTCATAGACCGCAATTCTATCCTGTCATCGTACGCAAGGATTGCAATCTTTTCTCCTTCCTTGAAATCTTCTATGTCTCTGATGCGTTTGGGAATGGAAATCTGTCCTTTCCTGGTTATTGTTCCGGTTTTCATTTCAAGTAGCGGCATTAGTTCACCTCATTTCTTATATGTAAGGAAAGTAAGGAAATCTATATAAATGTTTTTTAATAATCCATAGAGTACTTGAATTATCACCCACCATTTATTAGAGTATGTATGCGAGAGAGGGAAATGCGTTTATTATTCCTATATGTTCATGCACGATCAGGTATTCACGCTCAAACATCCTACCTCACCACCAGGTCCTCAATAATATCCATATATTCATTCCATGGTAACACAAAATCACTATTCTTCTTCTGTATCCTCAGATATTCCATAAGCAACGCTGCGTGTTCTTCCATATCATAACGCCTCCCCGTATTCAATAGGTCTTTTGCACCCGATCGCATGACAAGGGCAGCAGCATAAGAGTTAATGATCGGGTTTAGCGGGTCAAGAAGAAAACATGAGCAGGAACAACCAAACAGGTATTAATTGTATCTCTTTTTCATCAATAGTATATACTTCAAGTA
>MZXQ01000047.1 GCA_002926195.1 Candidatus Methanomarinus sp. HR1
AAACAATATCTCGGAATAAGTGAGAACTCATGGATATCTGAAACCGCGGTCATTGTGGGAGTTAGGGGTGTACTCCACTATAATGTAATATATTGAACTATTATAATAAATCCATGTATATTTTAGGATTCATATTCTTCTTGAAATGGGAAAGAAAATGGACTTAACGAATAAGTTGAAAAAAGAATTATTGATATTGTTTATAGTTTATGTTGTTATAGACTTGGTGACTACATATTTTATAATAATAGACACACAGATTGTTGAATTTAATCCATATGTAAATTATATAATCACTATATATGGATGGACAGGGTTTATTATTGCCAAGTTATTAGTGTTTGGAATGCTGACTGGGTTAAGTATCATATACACAAACTTTAAAATCGAATATCAAGGTATTGTCTATTCATTTTCTTGGGCATGGAATGCATTATTTTGGATAGTAGTAGTTGGCAGTGTGATTATAGGAATAAACAATATAATAGTAATCTTAATTTAGTTTTCATACTTATTTATTCTTAGTCTTTTTAGCACCCTTCGCCGCCTTTGCTGCCACCTGTTCGGCAAACACATTCAAAAGACTGATCAATTTCTCATACTGTGCAGTCTCAATATGTGAATACCTGATAGGTTTCTTATGTACCTTTGTCTCTTTCTTCAATCTGCTAAAAAGATCCTTCGACCTTGAAGTCAGCATCTCATCAGTAGTACCCTCAATAAGCATCACTCCGCCTGCACCACATTCATAAGCATGGTTCACAATATCAGCATTCAATAGATGGATCGAAGGAACCTGGATAAACCTGATAAGCGGCGAATAAACAGACCTGTTCACACCTGCAAGATCAGCAGCTGCATACGCTGCAGGGTCAATATATACAATCACACCCATACCAGCATCAAGGATGCCTTCTACCTGTGTCATTAACTGCTCTTTTGTATAATTTGCGATCTCGACAGCATTTTGCGGACATACAGCCGCACAGATACCACATGCATTACATGAGAACGGATCAAGTACAGGTCTGCTATCCGAAATAGCCAGTGCACTGTACGGACAATCCTGTACACAAAGGCCGCACCCGTCACAGGCATCCGAAATTACAGGTTTTTCAGGCGAGATAGAGATCACGCCTTTACCAAGGAACCTTGAGACCTTATGAGCCGCACTAATACCTTCAGTTACCGAATCATGAATATCCTTGGGTCCTATGGCACATCCTGCTGCAAATACACCCTGGTTTAATGTATTCACAGGATCGATCTTGACATGTTTCTCTTCAATAAAACCGTCGCTTCCCACCGGAACACCCAGTTGGTCCGCAAGCTCACGCGATCCCTTTGAAGGTATAAGCGAAGGACACAGCACTACCATGTCAAACTCATCCTGGCCTGCCTCACCAAGGAAAGTATCCTCATAACGTACCTGTAATCTGCCGTCGTCTTGCGGATTTACCTCAGCTACCCGGCCGCGCACAAAATTCACTCCTACTTCCTGTACATGATGATAAAATTCTTCCATTCTGCGGCCTGCGGAACGTATATCAATAAAAAAGATAGTCGCATTTGCATCCTTATTTATCTTAAGCACCAACTGCGCCTGCTTCTGTGCATACAGACAGCACACCTTTGAGCAGTGTTTATTCCCGCGGTTAAAATCACGTGACCCGACACACAGCACAAAAGCTACCTTTTCCGGAAAAGTCCCGTCGGATTTTTGCAACCGCATACCTGTTTTACTCCTGGCAGAGACCATATCCTCAAACTCAATAGCTGTGATCACATCAGGGTGGGCATAATTGTACTCCTCGATAATTGACGGATCAATGGGTTCGAATCCTGTTGCAATAGTGATAGCTCCTACATTAACTATGATCTGCTGCTCAGCATCATCGAGTTTGATAGCACCTGCGGTACACGCTTTCTCACATGCACCGCATTCAATACACTTATCCATGTCAATAATATATGCTTGAGGAATAGCCTGTGCAAACGGCAGGGTAATGGCATCCTCCGGACATTTTTGCGCACACCTGCCGCATGACGTACATGCTTCTATATCCACATACCTTGGTGAGCGAAGCAGAGTTACAGTAAAATCACCGGTATTTCCATCCACTGATTCAACCTCTGTCTGTGTATATAATGTAATATTCGGATGATTGAACACTTCCACCATCTTAGGAGTAAGGATGCATTGGGAACAATCAAGTGTGGGGAATGTTTTTGAGAGACCGATCATCTGCCCGCCAATATATGATTTTTTCTCAATCAGGATCACTTCACGCTCATCTGCCATCTCAAGTGCAGCGGTAATTCCTGCAATACCGCCTCCCACAACCAGCACGCGATCTTTTAGATCCCTGGTGATAGGTGTTAATGATTCAAGACTGTGCATGCGTGAAATCGCACCTTTGATCAGACCCATAGCTTTTCTTGTAGCCTCTTTGTGGTCCTCATGCACCCATGAACACTGCTCACGTATATTGGTGATCTCAAGCAGTAAAGGATCAATACCTGCTTTTCGGACAGCAGCGCGAAATGTCTCAAGATGGAGTTTAGGAGAACAGGATGCAATTATCACACGTTTTATCCTACCGGCCTCTATATCTTCCTTGATCCGGCCCTGACCTGCACTGCTGCACAGGTAATCCTGGATATTGGTAAGAGCAACACCATCCATTTTCGAAACCTCGGCTGCAATACTCTCCACATCTACCACATCCCCAATATTGCCTCCGCACCTGCATAGATATACACCTATTGATTTATCGCTCATTTTTTTCACCTGTTTGCTCACTCTGAAGTAATGATATTCAATTTCTCAAAGAATTCCTTATTAGTAATCAAATTCAGATCAATTCCAAGTTCTTCAGGCTGGTAACCAAATGCAAGCCCGAGCAGTTGGGTATAATGCAGTACTGGAATTTTGTATTCAATACCGAGCTTTTCTTTGATCTCAACCTGCCCCCCGTCAAACTGCAGGTGGCAGAAAGGACACGCATTCACAATGCAATCGACTTGTGCACCCTTAATACGTGATAGTTTATGGTTAAGCATCTCAAGAGACTTATCAAGAAGTGCAGAGCGTACACCACCACCGGCTCCGCAGCATGCCATCTTATCAGGATAATCCACACTCACAGCACCTGTAGCTTCTATAAGTTCATCAAAAAATGTGGGATTTTCCGCACTTCCGAGATCTCGCTCTTTAGAAGGCTTGACAAGATGACACCCATAGTGCAGTGCCACCCGTAAGGGTATGGGACGCATTATCATCTCCTTTATACTATCAGGCCCTGGCTCATCATAGAGCAGCTCAATGATATGCCGGACCTCCACGCTTCCTTTGAATGACTTACCTATTTTCTCTAGATGATAATTTGTGTTTTTCTTAAGTGCCGGATCATTAATGAGTTCATGATTTGCATCTACTAAAGATCCGTAACAACCGTTACAGATAGTCAAAACATCACGCTTCATCTCTTCTGAAATAACAATATTGCGTGCTGCAAGCGCAAGCCATGTAGCTTTGTCGAAAGACCTGAACACACCAGGTGCCGGACAGCATGATGCTCCGGGTAGGTCACAGCAGTCAATATCCATTTTATCAAGGCAGAGTTTAGTGGCTTTCTCAATCCCTGGATATCTATTAGGAGTAATGCAGCCTAAGAAAAGTGATAATTTATTCATGATGATATCTCCACATATTTTTTATAAATTAATATCAAGAGCTACTTATCAGCCGTTAGTTTGTCAAATTCACACGATTGTAAAAGTGTCTGCACATCTTTTAGGGCATCCGGATATTTATGGACAGTTTCCGGGATGGCCTCCATTTGAAGTTTCTTACGTTTTTCCTTCACGTCGTCATTGATAGGTACGGCATGACCGGATTCAAGCACCAGTTGGCTGACCTTACGGTGCGCCGGCAGCATGAAACCTTCATGAACAGCAAGAGTGCGTATGGTAAGGATCGTATCAGCGATCTTAATATCACGAGGACAGCGCTCCTGGCAAGTATAACAGGTTGTACACATCCAGAGGTTCTCATCCTGCAGTATATTTTTTCCAGTACGTGCACTTCTTACGATCCTGCGTGTGTTAAGACTTGTGTAGCGGCCAGAAGGGCAACTGCCTGTACATGTTCCGCATTGCATACATGTAAGTACTTCAAGTCCTGCCTCCTTTAATGCACTTGATATACCGGATTCATTCATTTCTTATTCACCTGCTTTTATTAATATGCATATAGATTTCCATACGGTCTGCTTGATACAGGAAGTAATTTGATAAAAGGTTTACTCATGACCTCTTCAAGGTCAAGTCCGAAATGTTTGCAGTATTCACCGAGATGTTTTTTCAAGAGTTTAATATCTTTATCATTCAGCTCAAGTACACTTACTTCCTTACCCAGGGTATGTTCTTCCACCTCACCTCTAATGTAGATCACACCGCCGTGCATACCTGTTCCGAGATAATCACCTGCGATCGGAGTATCCTCATCCTTATCCAGTCCAAGCAGGACCAGTACCCCTCCTGCCATATATTCACCGCAGAAATCTCCGGCTACACCGCCTGCAATGATCACAGGCACCTGTTTCTTATATTCCTTCATGTGAATTCCGGTCCGGTATCCTACATTGTCCCTGATTAATAATTTTCCACCGCGCATACCGTATCCCAGCACATCACCTGCACTGCCATATACAATGATCTCTCCGGCATTCATGGTATTTGCTAACCCATCCTGGCCGTTGGCATTGACAATTAGTGAAGGTCCGTTCATGAACATAGCAAGATCGTTTCCAGGTACACCGTTTATGGTGATCTTTATCTTTTCATTGATCCCATTACCGATATAGCGCTGACCGTTTATATTATGTAGTATAAACTCAGTCTCGTTTTTATCTATTGCATCACGGATCATTTTGTTAAGTTTCTTGTAGTACATTCCTTTACAGTCTATCTCCATAACCATTGCCCTCACCTCACTGTCCTACACCTGCCGGTTTGATCCCGAGCAATTTTAATGTTTGTTCATCCAGATCGATACCACGCAGCCTTTCACGACTACCGCGCAGGGATTCTATGGAATTAACTCCTAATGATCCCAGTATCTCCTTTAATTCAAGACTCCATGCAGTCAGAAGATTTGAAAGACGTTGTGCACTGACCTGTGGGTCTAATCTGCGGGTAAGTTCAGGTTTCTGGGTAGCAATACCCCATGCGCAGTTGCCAGTATAGCACTTCTGGCATATTCGACAACCTATGGCTACTAAAGCAGCAGTTCCGATAACAGTCGCATCTGCACCAAGTGCAATGGCTTTTGCTACATCACCACTGCTCCTGATACCTCCGGCGCAAATGATCGAAGCATTATTCCTGATACCTTCATCACGCAAACGCTGATCAACTGCAGCCAGTGCAAGCTCGATAGGTATACCTACGTTATCCCTGATCACCATCGGTGATGCTCCGGTTCCGCCTTTAAATCCATCTATTGTGACAACATCCGCACCGGCACGCACTATACCGCTTGCGATCGCAGCTACATTGTGTACTGCTGATATCTTGACAGAGACCGGTTTGGTATAATCAACAGCTTCTTTAATTGCAAATATAAGCTGTGATAGGTCTTCTATTGAATAAATATCATGGTGTGGTGCCGGAGAGATGGCATCTGTTCCAACAGGGATCATACGTGTTTTTGATATATCCTCTCCAACCTTTTCACCTGGTAAATGTCCGCCGATTCCTGGTTTTGCACCCTGTCCGATCTTGATCTCTACCATCGCACTGGTGTTAAGGTATTCACTATGTACTCCGAACCTGCCAGATGCCACCTGGACTATGATATTGCCTGCATACGGATATAGATCCTTATGAAGTCCGCCTTCACCTGTGTTCATAAGCGTACCTGATCTATTAGCAGCCATTGCCAGTGCCCTGTGTACATTCAGACTTACTGCACCATATGACATCGCTCCGAACAATATTGGTACATCCAGTTTGACCTGGGGTTGCAGTTCAGTAACAAGGTCGATCTCCCCATCTTTATTATGCGCAAATTCCAGACGGTCAGGTTTCCGACCGATAAATGTCCGCAGTTCCATAGGTTCTCGAAGTGGGTCGATAGAAGGATTGGTTACCTGGCATGCATCGATCAGCATGTGGTCCCATAGTATCTGGTACGGTTTGGGATTGCCCATGCCTGTAAGCAGTATACCGCCAGTTTGGGCTTGTTTGAGTATGTTCTTCCTGATCTCGGGCATCCAGTTTGCATTTTCCTTATAGGCCAGTTCATTACTGGTAATGGTAATTGCGGATTCCGGACAAAATGTTGTGCATCTGTGACATGCTACACAGTTTTTATGCTCAGGTACTACACGATCCTTAAACTGCATACAGCCAAAACTGCAGTTCATTACACACCGCTTACACCGTCTGCACCTGTCATAATCTATCTTGACTATAAATTCCGGAGGAAGCTCAGACATCATCTATTGTACCTCCTCATGTAATTCACCAATAACTACAGTTCCTGCTTTCGGACTCCATACCTCATCAAGATCAGGTTCGATCTCCCTGATTCCTGATTCTTCGGATGACATGTATAGCATATCATCTGCTCTGCCACAGGTCATGGGTCGCAGTTTTATACGGTCATTGAACCCTACCATACCCCGACTGTGTCCGAGAATAACGCTGAAAGGACCGTTTAAAAGTGCACCGCCATATACCTGTCTGATAGCTGACGTGATCTTTCGTTCGCGATCAGGCATTCTGTCGATATCTTTCCAGAAAGGCGATGCAAGTGCCTTTGCTGCTATTTCCACCGATAGATTATGCCTTCTAACAAGCAGGTCGAACAGGTAAGCTATTACTTCAGTATCTGTTCGAAGTTCCAGCTTGTATCCGAAGGTCTCAAGATACCGCTTATTGATCCCATAGGACGATATCTCTCCGTTATGGACAATAGACCAGTCAAGTAGACAGAAAGGATGTGCTCCGCCCCACCATCCAGGTGTGTTTGTAGGGAACCTGCTATGAGCGGTCCAGATATAGGCTTTATATTCATCCAGCTTGTAGAACATCCCAATATCCTCGGGATATCCTACACCTTTAAAAGCTCCCATATTCTTTCCCGATGATGCGACAAAAGCACTATCGAACTTTGAATTGATCTCCATAACTTTATTAACAACATATTCATCTTCAGTCACGAATGTTGTCTTTTCTTCAGGTACATCTAAAAAATAACGCCACAGGATAGGAGGATCAGTGATCGGACGTGCCCCGTATTCTGCATCTTTACCTGATGTTTCTTCCTCAAATACACCACCCGGACGGGTCGGTATTTCTTCATCAAGTACTATGTCAAATGTATCCTTTAAATATTCTTCACACTGCTTTTTAGCCTGCTTAGTATCAAACATCATATGGAAAGCAAACTGGTCTGCATGTCTTGGATATATCCCATATGCTGCAAAACCGCCTCCCAGTCCGTTCCCTCTATCATGCATCAGGGCAATTGATCTTATTATAGCATTTCCATCCATTCTCTTTCCTGATTCACTCATCATACCGGAGATGGAACATCCGGATGGAATGTAACAGTTACATCTCATTTCACTCACTGACCTCTTGATAATCTTTATTTTTTTCTTTTTTAATGATCCTGATCAAATCTTTTAATTCATCCGTACCGCTCTGTGGCGGTCCTGGTAATTGTAATTTTTTTCGCATAGCAGTTGGCTCGCCCAGTTTTCCCGTATCAAGGAATAGTTTGAGTACATCCCTGGCTCCGGGTGGAGCCGTACCGTTTTGTGTAGAGAGTTGTTTTAATTTGTCGAACACTTTCACCATGCCAAACTTCTGGGGACAGAGTTCATAACAGGTATAACAGTTCGTACAGTACCAGATATCCGGTGATTGTATGATTTGATCCAGTTTTCCGTGTATAACATCACCTATTATTCGATTCGGTTCAAACCCTGGAATTGATTTTGTAACAGGACAATCATCAATACATGCATTGCATTCATAGCAGCGCCTTAGATCTGCCAGATCGAAATGCTGTCTTGCACTTTCCAGATGGTTTGAACGCTCATGCCACTTTTCAATAAAAGATCCGGTATTAACCCTGTGCATGTCCATGCCAAGTTGTGCAGGTTCGAATCCGAATGCAAGTCCCATAAGCTCAGTGAAATAGATAATAGGCATATGTATGGGTTCTCCGCTTTTTTGCATTAGATACTGCTTTGAATCGAACTGGGTAAAGCATGCAGGACACATCATTGTCATGCAATCTGCGATTTCCTGAACCTCAAGCAGCTTCTCGCGTGAGAGTGTGACTGCTTCTGATGAATCTTCCATGGTGTTTAAGTCATTACCACAGCAGAGCATCTTTGTTGAATAGTCTGCACTCTTTGCCCCCAATGCTTCGACAAGAAGATCAAACTTGGTGGGCTGGTTCGGGTCGTCGAAATGTATCGCAGAGCTTGGGCGGATCATATGACATCCGTAATGAACTGCGATATTCATCCCATCAAGTGGTCTGGTTACATATTTTTTAATCATGTCTATGCTTAGATCGTCATGTAACACTTCAACAAGATGTTTAAATTGTACTGATTCTTTATACTCAAGCCCGACTCTGGCAAGTACTTCATTCACATCATTTCTAAGTTCAGCATCCAGATCAAGTTTGGCTGCAGCCGACCGTAATGTACTGTAACAACCGTTGCACGGTGTCATGAGCTCCAATCCCGTATCACGGGCAAGACAGAGATTCCTGGCGGCAGCAACATACCATGTTAATTCATCCCCTACTTTGATAGCTTTGGTTGGACAGCATGTAACTCCATCGATCTCATGCAGTCCGATATTCATTTTATCAAATACAAGCCGGATCGATTTTTCCATGAATGGAAAACGTGCCTGGATGGTACATCCCCAGAACACAGCATAATCGGTCATTATAAATTACTCCTTTTTTTATTATGTTTGTTGTGATTAATGTTATTAATATTAAATTTATGTTTTTCCTATGACGTTTTGGATTAAGCGACAGAAGGTAACCACTTAATGATATCCTCGTATATAAATTTAACTGAAACTATATCGTCATCTATTAGGTTTTTGATTTTCCTTCAATTCCCGAGGTAGTTTCAAACACCTTGATTTCAATTTAATGTATCCACTTCAAATTGGGACTATAAAATTTTAATATATTGCCCGGAGATACTGAGAAAATCGAAAATTATTAATATAATAAACCGGAATAAACAATCCGATAACCTATGAAATTTATTATAGCAATAATACGACCGGAACGGCTTGATGCTGTCAAACATGAACTT
Organism: Candidatus Methanomarinus sp. HR1; assembly: GCA_002926195.1. Classification (GTDB taxonomy): domain Archaea; phylum Halobacteriota; class Methanosarcinia; order Methanosarcinales; family Methanocomedenaceae; genus Methanomarinus. The sequence goes on from MZXQ01000047.1 coordinate 9,369, forward strand.
CAAAAGGTTGAGGTGAATAGATTAACAGTGGCATCCGTATCAGGATATGGTGCACAAAAAGGATATCTGGAAGTTTACCGTGCTTTTAAACATGAGGTAAATCTTCTTGAAAAGATCAAGCTTGAAATAGCAGTAAATGATGATTTTCTTCAGCCAACTATAGAAGCTATCCAAAAAGGAGCAAAGTCAAATGAAAAAGGTGAGATAGGAGATGGTAAGATATTTATTCTACCACTCGAGGATGTTATCAGGATAAGTACCGGTGAAGTCGGTTTTACTGCAATCTGAGGTGGTGATAAAAAATGACGTTAGTTGCAGCAGATACTGCATGGGTTTTAATTTCTTCTGCTCTTGTACTCTTTATGCTTACCGGACTTGCACTGTTCTATGGTGGAATGGTTAGACGCAAGAATGTTTTAAGCAGTATGATGCATTCGTTTGTGGTAATGAGTATTGTTGGTGTATTGTGGATTATTATAGGGTATTCGCTTGCATTCGGCACTGGAAATAAATTTATAGGCGGATTTGAACATTTATTTTTAAATGGGATTGATCACAATTCAGTAACCGGAACGATCCCTACATATACATTTATAGCATTCCAGGGAATGTTTGCAATTATTACACCTGCTCTTATCTCAGGTGCACTTGTCGGGCGTATCAAATTCATTAGTTACATTCTGTTCATCATTTTATGGAGCCTTATTGTCTATGCCCCTGTATGTCACTGGGTCTGGGGTGGTGGATTCTTAACCGGCGAAGCTCTTGACTTCGCAGGTGGAACTGTTGTGCATATCACATCAGGCATATCTGCTCTTACTATGCTGGTATTTTTAGGTAAACGCAGAGGTTATGGTGTTGATGTAATAAAACCGCACAATGTCACATTAACACTGCTTGGTACCGGACTACTCTGGTTTGGCTGGTTCGGGTTCAATGCAGGTTCGGCACTGGCTGCGAATTCAATTGCCGCACTTGCTTTTATGACGACTTTCGTTGCACCGGCTGCTGCCGGGCTCTCATGGATGACAGTAGAGTGGATCAATAGAGGAAAACCAACTGCCCTCGGGTTTGCAACCGGAATTTTAGCAGGTCTTGTAGTCATTACGCCTGCAGCGGGTTTTGTTACACCAACCAGTGCTATTATCATCGGACTTATCGCAGGGATATTATGTTATAGTGCTGTAATGCTAAAAGGAAAACTTGGATATGATGATTCACTTGATGTCTTTGGTGTTCATGGTGTTGGCGGAATTACCGGTGCCCTATTAACAGGCGTATTTGCCAGTGTAGGAGGTACCGGGCTATTGCTTGGTAACCCATATCAACTCTATTTGCAGTTTGAAGGAGTGATTATTACTATAATATATTCAGTGATCTGCACATTGGTAATCGGTTTTGTCATAGAGAAGATAGTTGGCCTTAAGGTATCCATTAACGAGGAGAATGTTGGATTGGACCAGACACAACATGGAGAGAAAGGATATAATTTTTAATGGGAAAATCCTCGCTAACGCTCGGATTTTCCTTAGTCAACGACTCCGGACGCCGCTACGCTCAAGTCCGGGGCATCAGGTTAATGTTCATAATTTTATTATTGAAATAGCATCATTGAGATGTGCGGAAAGTCCGTTATATTGTATGGTTGACTCGACAATAGATGTGATTAATGTTATTAAGAGAAGTTATATTAATAATTAAAATTAATAGCAATATATGAAAAAAATATTAATTACAGAAATTGATTTTGAAGAATTCAGAGGCATTAAAAGGTGTAAAAAACCTATCAGATTAAAAAAATTCAATGTTTTAATTGGAAAAAATAATTCAGGTAAATCTGCTCTTCTTGAAGCATTATTTCTTTTTCCATCGCCTTTAATTTCATGTGTTTCAGGCTATAAGTACAGCCTAGTAGAAAAACTTCATGGTGGACATAACAGTTTAATTTATGGTTACTCGGGAAATGCCAAGATAATGTATAAAGCTAATAATACATCATGTACTAT
>MZXQ01000044.1 GCA_002926195.1 Candidatus Methanomarinus sp. HR1
CTTTAAGACCAATATCTCCAATAGCATTTCCTATCCCAAGATTCAGTAGAAGCATGTTCTCGCCATGGACATACCTATCCTTTTGTGCCTCAGGCATTTGATCATACAGGCGTTTTATATCAGCACTATTATCAGGTATTACTCCACCGTTCATTGATTTGATTATCGGGACAATACTTGCCGCATCATAAATATTAGATCTTCCTTTCACCTCATGTTCACTAAACTCATCTATCCATTGAAGAATTTCCGGACTTGCCGAATCCTCAACTTTTATGATAAGATTCAAAGCATCAGTTCCGCCTGTAATACTACCCAGGTGCTGGAGGTCGATCAATGCCTGCATATCAGGAGGTACAAAGGTAGTCACATCTGTTTGAATAGGTACCATGGTATCTACATACAGACCTGATATACATAATAATCCTGCAATTGATAGTACTATTGCAGGGTATTTCATTGAAAACGTCGATGCTTTTTCCAGGCCTTGCTCAATCTTGCTTGATTTACCGGTAGTTGTGGTATTAGATGATAATTTCTTAATGTGGGTGGAATTGTTATTCTTATTGCTATATTTTTTTAGTATAGTATCAAGACCGTAAATAACGGAAATTCCTATAAAAAGAGCTGATAAAAAGCACATAATAATTCCAATGAGCAAGAGTTTACCAAAATCCTGTATCATAGGAACAGATGAAGTCATGAGTGAGAAAAAACCAAGTCCTGTAATGATGAGTGCAATAAGTACTGCAGGGCCTGTATGTTTTACAGTCTCGATCACTGCTTCTTTTTCATTGTCCTTGCGTTCAAGTTCTTCTTCTATCCGGTTGTGGAACTGGATCGCATAATCTATTCCAAGTCCGATCAATATCGGGAACGCAGACATCGAAACCATACTAAGTGGGATCTTAAGATATCCCATTGCACCGAAGGTATATATTATCCCCAACAGGACAATAGGAAGCGGTAGAAGTTTCCATCGCACATGCCTGAAGACCAGGTACAAAACAATGATCATCATCAATGCTGAGATCATAAGAAGTGGACCCATACTTGCATTCATCTCATAGTCCATGGCAAGATCAAAGACAGGATCTCCTGTTACAATAATAGTATAATCAGGAGGAATATCTGCAAGAGATACTGCCACTTCGGTCTCACGCAGGATCTCTTCTCGCTGAATTTCCGTTGAATCTCCTTCCATTTCCACCCAGACAAGAGTATGTGTATCATCAGGTAAAACCATTCCAAGATCAGATGCATGACTTGAAATGATCGCATCAATATCCTGCTCATTATCAGGGATAGCATACTGCCCTGTCTGTTGGAAATTGATATCTTTGATCACTGAGGATGCACAAAAAGTCTCAACAACTCCGGGTATGATAGTAGTGTGGTGTTCAAGTCTGTCCAGTGCCTGCATCAGTTCGGGTGTTGTTACATCACCACCTTCAATTATCACTATAATAGATTGTGTAGAGAAAATACTCAGGTAAAGGTGATCATAATCCTGATACAATTTTGATGTCTTCTCAACAAAGGTCTCAGTGCCTTGAGCCATCTCAATATACTGCATACCCTGAATAGAGATCACTACAAATAGTAATGCCAGTATTATAAGTGGCAGAGTATTATTTTCTATGAAAAATCCTAACTTTTCAAAATGTTTTCTTATTTTAATTCCCCGTATTTT
>MZXQ01000238.1 GCA_002926195.1 Candidatus Methanomarinus sp. HR1
ATAAAAATGCTATTATATTGACAAGCTTTGAAGATCACCCATACCTTCCAATTCTGGAAATCACTATATGCTCTGGATAAGTCCCAGCATGCCTTCGATCAGCAGTCCACCGAACCATGACGCGATCGGGATTAGTGAATAAAGTACTACCCGCACGAGGGTTGAGCTTTGAAAAGGCCACTCGGAACATCTTCAATAAGCCCGAGATATGCTTCTATGTCAGCCATCCGGCAGCAGAAGACAGAGCAATGCACCCGGGTAGATTGAAGGTGGAAGGGGCGAAGGCAGAGCCGAAGAATGGGAAGGCAAGGATTATATATATCAGTATATATCAGCATATATTTAATATATAACATCCTATAGGTAACTATATGAAAACCTCAACAACAATCTGCTTAGATCCTAAAGTTAAGGATATGTTGACATCTCTAAAACGTTATCCCCGTGAATCATATAGCTCCGTTGTGAAAAGATTGGCAAATATGGCAATTGATGAAGAACTACTCAGTGACGAAGCAATAAATGGCATAGAAGAAGCACTGGAAGATATCAAACAGGGGCGACTGCACTCCGAAGAAGAGATTCTAAAAGAGTTTGACCTGTCATGAGCTATAAGGTCAAGTATACATCTAAAGGGAAAAGGGATCTTAAAAAGCTTCCTCTGGATGTTGCACAAAGCATAATTCTATCGATTCATGATATTAAAAATGACCCCTATTCTTATGTAAAAAAGATAAAAGGGACAAAAAGTCATCCTCTCTACACTCACCGCATTGGTGAATATCGGGTAATATTGGATATTATTGATGATAGTCTGTTGATCATAGTGATTGAAACTGGTCACAGGAGCAAAATCTACCGGAAATATTGATTCGGTGAATTATGACAGTACGACTATTCCCCAAATCGACAATATCATCCCTACTGAAGAAATACCATTAAGGATTTTAGGTAAAGTTTTGTGATGTTTTGGAATCTCTATTTTATCTCTGTTCAGCCACACACGTTCTCCTAAAACAGATTTTGATGCCCAGTTTTTTGTCGACTTAGCTTTTTTAAAGAATATGGGGTTAAAAAACATCCAACCCAATGACATTACTACTGGTATAAGAGACCACCATCCGATCCAAACCCCACTCCAAAAAGCTAAAACAATTATGGGCAATACTGAATATCTCGTCCATACACTCCGTGGGTTTGCGTGTTTCATCCAGTTTTCATCTATAAGTTTGAACAATTTTGATATTTTTCTTTCAAGTGTCATATTTTTTACACAAGTATCTCATCTCCATCTTTCATGATGATACATTCTGAGCCCACCTGTTTCACCAGATTTTTCCCACAGATGATAGGGGCTTTGGCGGCTT